>JAFVTK010000041.1 GCA_017503265.1 Clostridia bacterium
AAGGAGATAGTAAGTATTCGTCGTCAATACGAACCGCAAGGCGAAAAAAAAGAAAGCAAAATGGAAAGGTTGCGTAGATTAGACGCTCACGTCAAAAATTCGGCAAACGCTATATCGCTAGTTTTGGGTATATGTGGGGTGTTGGTGTTTGGTTTAGGACTTACTATGATGTTAGAGTGGGCTTTATATTTTTGGGGTGTTGTGGTCGGTGTCGTCGGCGCTATACCTACGGCACTTGCTTATCCCGTTTATAAAAGTATATTAAAAAAGAACAAACAAAAGTATGGTAAAGAAATTTTGGCTTTGACCGAAGAATTACTTAAAGAAAGAGAAGAAATATAATAGAAGATAATTAAGGCGGGTTTGTAAAAAAATCCGCCTTAATTTAAGTTGATTATTAAGAAATAATGTGTTACAATAAAAGCACTTGGGAAATTTTGTATAAGGAGAATTACAATGGATTATAAAAAGTTGCAAAACGGCAGCGATATTCGCGGCGTTGCCTTAGAAGGTATTGAAGGTCAGCACGTTAATTTGACTGAAAAAGCGTGCCGTGATATAGGTCGCGGATTTGCTCTTTGGCTTATAAACAAGACGGGTAAGAAAAATCTTAAAGTTGCCGTAGGGCGTGATTCAAGGCTTTCTGGTGAAACGCTTTGTGGATATTTAACTAGCGCAATGGTTGAAGCAGGTTTAAACGTAACTGATTTCGGTATGGCATCAACCCCCGCAATGTTTATGTCTACCGTTACCGAAGGTTATGCGTTTGACGGCTCGGTTATGATTACTGCAAGCCATTTGCCCTTTAATAGAAACGGGTTTAAGTTCTTTACTGCAAACGGCGGTTTAGAAAAAGAAGATATTAAACAAATCCTTGCTTATGCTGAAAGCGATAGCGTTACGGGTTTAACGAAAGGTTCGCTCGTTTGCGGTGAGTTTATGGATACTTATGCGGCAATACTTGCTGATAAAATTAGGGCGGCAACGGGCGAAGATAAACCCCTTGCTGGATTTAAAATCGTAGTTGACGCAGGTAACGGGGCAGGCGGTTTTTACGTTGATAAGGTTTTGAAACCTTTGGGCGCGGATACCGACGGAAGCCGTTATTTAGAGCCTGACGGAAGTTTCCCCAACCATATACCTAACCCAGAAAATAAAGAAGCGATGGAAAGCATAACCCAAGCGGTTAAAGAAAACAAAGCCGATTTGGGTATAATATTTGATACCGACGTTGACCGTGCTGGCGCGGTACTTTCTGACGGTAGCGAACTTAACCGCAACCGCATAATCGCTATGCTTGCGGCAATTCTTCTTCGCGAACACCCCGGTACTACTATCGTTACTGATAGTATAACTTCTACGGGACTTGCAAAGTTTATTGAAGAAAAAGGCGGAATTCATCACCGATTTAAGAGAGGTTACCGCAACGTTATCAACGAATCTATTCGTTTGAACGGTTTAGGTCAAGACAGTCAACTTGCTATTGAAACTTCGGGACACGGTGCTTTAAAAGAAAATTATTTCCTTGACGACGGCGCGTATCTCGTAACCAAACTTCTTATTGAACTTGCGCGCGGTAAGAAAGAAGGCTATACGCTAGCGTCGCTTATAGAAACTTTGGAAGAACCCAAAGAGAGCGTAGAATTTAGAATGAATATTGCGCTTGACGACTTTAAGGCGTACGGTCAAAAAGTTATAGACGACTTAAACGAATATGCTAAAAATCAAGACGGTTGGAGTTTAGCACCCAACAATTACGAAGGCGTAAGGGTAAACCTTGATGAAAAACACGGTAACGGTTGGTTCTTGTTACGCTTATCTCTCCACGATCCACTTCTTCCATTAAATATTGAAAGTAACGAAGTGGGTGGCGCTAAAAAGATTGCTGCTGAACTTGCTGACTTTATTGCAAATTACGATAAACTTGACGCAGCGTCGCTTATGGAATTTTCAAAATAAAAGTAAAAAACGGGGTTTTTAATTAAACTCCGTTTTTAATTTATGGTTTTAAGTTGACAGTTTTTGGAAATTCGTGTTAAAATATATAAAACTTTTCGATAAAGGGCTAAAATGAAAGAACGCTTTGAAACATTTACCGTGTTGATTACGAAAATCAGCAGAAGTATAAGAAGAATAAAGACCGAAGAAATGCAAGAGTTTAACTTGAAAGTTCCGCACGTTTCTTGTCTTTATTATATTTATAAGGAAAAAGCGCTTACTCCAAAGCATTTATGTGAACTTTGTGAAGAAGATAAAGCGTCTATATCCCGTTCGCTTGATTATTTGGAAACTAACGGCTTTTTAACCCGCTCTGACGACGAAAGAAAGTATAAAAAATCAATCAAGCTTACTGAAAAAGGTAAAAGCACAGGTAAAATAGTTGCAGAAAAAATAGATAATATTTTAGATATTGCAGGCGAAGGACTTTCCGACGAAGAGAGAACCACTTTTTACCGCAGTTTAACGCTTATTAGCGATAATTTACAAAAAATTTGTGATAAATACGAAGAAAAATAAAAAGCCGTAACAACGGCTTTTTTGTTTTTTTAATTAATCTTTTTAACCGAATTGCGTTTAACTAATTCGGTGCGCAAACTTATTTTTTGACGTAGTGAAAAGAATTTGCTTTCAATTTTCTTTAATAGTAATTCTACCGCCATATCACAAATAGTATTATTATTTGATTTTATCGTGGTTAAAGATACGTTGACGTGTGATGCAATGGGGATATCGTCTATACCTATAATCGAAAAATCGTCGGGGACGCTTTTGCCGTGTTTTTTAATCGCCTCAATCGCACCGAGCGCAACGTTATCGTACGCGCAAAATATGGCGGTGGGCTGATTTTCCATCGCAAAAATTTTTTCCGTTGCCGCTTTGCCTGCTTCTTCAAAACGTGCTTTTTCAGTAAAAAGCCATTTGGGGTTAACGTCTAAATCGTTATGTTGCATTGCATTGAGAAACATATTAAGTTTTGCTTTCGTGTGCATTTCGCCTATATAGGCGATTTTTTTATGTCCGCAGTCTTTTAAATATTTAATCGCTTCTATAATGGTATCCTTAAAAGCAACGTTTATGCAGTCTACTTCGGATAGGTCGCGTTTAGTATTGACTGCGACGATAGGAACGTCTTTATTAAATCGTACCCGACTAGACGCTGCTACGATTAAAATACCGTCCGCACTTTTACTGGATATAAGATAACTTACTATTTCGGCTTCTTTTTTGGCGTTAAATCCGCTTAAAGCCAAAAACATCATTGCGCCTTGGCGGTTTAATTCACTTTCTATTCTAGATACGATAGAGCAGTAATACGAACTTTCAAGTTCGGGGCATATTACGGCGATTACCTTTTTTTCACGTTTGGCTTTGTAATACTTTTCAAAACAGTTATGTTCTTTTGCTAACTCAAATATTCTGTTTCTAGTTTGCTCGCCTATTTCGTGGCTACCCGAAAATGCTTTTGACACCGTTCCGAGCGAAACACCGGCAAGTTGCGCTAATTTTTCTAAATTCATTTCTTTACCTCTAAAAGTATTTTATCAAAAAAAAGCCGTACTTGCAAGTAAAATTGTATTTACGAAAAACTTTCGTAAAAAATAGCGTTGACTTTCGTAACCTATGGTACTATAATTGTTTTTAGGATAAGTTTTTATCTATAAATAGATAACTAGCGGGGGGTGTTTAAAAATGGCTAAAAGTTTTGAGATGGATATGACAAAAGGTCCTATTCTTAAAAAATTAGTAATTTACGCACTACCTATCGTTGGTATAAATCTAGTTCAATTATTATTTAACGCCGCAGACGTTGCGATTTTAGGAATATTTTCAAGCGATAACGCAGTTGCCGCCGTCGGTTCAACCACCGCGCTAGTAAATTTGATTATAGGGTTTTTCGTTGGACTGTCGCTCAGCGCAAACGTTTTGGTCGCGCGGTGTATGGGCGCTGGCGATAAAGAAAAATCAAACAGGCTTATAGGTACGTCAGTTTTTATAAGTATCGTTTTTGGAATATTTTTAATGATTGTAGGCGTGCTGTTTTCAAAGACGTTTTTAACGTGGATGGATTGTCCGCCAGCCATTATAGATATGGCTGCAACGTATATGAGAATTTATTTTCTAGGTATGCCGATAGTTATGCTTTATAATTTTAGCGCGTCTATAATGCGTGCTGTTGGTGATACCTTGCGCCCGTTTATATTTTTAATAATCGGCGGTATTTTGAATATAGGGCTTAATATATTCTTTATAGTGGTTTTACACCGCGACGTTGAAGGCGTTGCGATTGCAACGGTAGCCTCGCAAGGCGTTGCGGCGGTTCTTTCAATAATAGTTCTTTCAAAGGGCAACGGTTTTGCTAAACTAGAAAAGAAATATTTAAGAATTTATAAGCGTGAGTTTTTAGAGATTTTACATATCGGTATTCCCACGGGTTTACAAAGATGTATGTTCAGTTTGTCTAACGTAGTTTTAGTATCTACTCTTAATTCTTTCGGTGAAGAAGTGGTTACGGCAAACACTATTGCGCATCAATTCGACGCAATTATTCACGACGCAACCGACGCTTTTGCAATGTCCACTATGGCGTTTATAAGCCAAAATCTCGGTGCGCGCAACTTTAAGCGTATTTGGAAAACTATTTGGA
>JAFVTK010000042.1 GCA_017503265.1 Clostridia bacterium
TGAAATAAAAAACGTGTTCGACTTTTCAGGTACACGCGTTTCTTGTAGGCAAACGGCGGAATTTATCGCAGTTGCTTGTGATAACGTTATAGTTGAATACGAATATGCACCTCCTAACTACGGTTTAGACGATAAAATAGGCTTTACCGAAAAAGACGTTGCTCTGGGTACGCTTGCATACGGGTTGGCGGCGGAATACTCGATAAGTTTAGAAGATTTTGAGCAAGCGGTGATGTGGCATAAACGTTACGTTGATTCGATTGCCGAACACCGCAAAGTGCATAACGCTACTATTAAAGAAAGGTGTTTCGTATGAGTAATTACTTGCAAAGCGTTACTGTTAAAAGTAGAAAGTTCGATTTAAATTTTAAAGATTGTTTTGCGGTCAATTTAATTAATGACGGAAATTGCGTTCGCGACGGTTACGGCTTAACTGAAATTACCAGCGTTTTAAGTTCTTCGGGCGCGGTTGCTTTTTATAGGGTAGACGGCAAATATTTTTTATGCTATTCGGACGGGAAAGTCTATCAACTCTCATCAATATTTCGCGCTTTCAGGGGTAGCGCGGGTATAAAAACACCCGTGGTGTGTGGCGTTCAAAAGGGAAATACGGTTAAATATATTTTCGTTGGTGAAAGTTCGTTTGATTTAAACGGCGAAGAAATTGATTTGCCTGCATCAACAGTTGCAACCGTTTTTAACGGCAGGCTGTTTACGGCGAAAAATAGAGTGATTACTTTTTCAAAACCCTTTGATTTTGAAAATAACGCCGTATCAATGGAAACGTGTGGCTCTTTGGGCGTGTGTGAAAGCGCAGGTAATGTGGTAGGCTTTTTCTCTGACGGCGATAAACTTGCTATAATTTGTGAGCGCGCAATTTATTCGCTTACCGCTATCGGTGAAAGCATTGATTTTAAGTTTGAAAGATTAAATATCCCAGTTCAAAACGCAAAAGCAAATACCGTAAAATGCTTTAACGACGGTTGTGTGTTTGTCGACTGCAATAAACTAGTTAAATATTCGGGCGGAAAACTTACCGAGCAAAAGGTAGCGCTTAAAAGCCTTGATTTTACCATTTATGGCAAAGCAGCAAAAAACAACGAAATATATATTTTGCCCGTAAACGTTGGCGGTCAAGATTATTTATACGTTTATAGCCTAATCGACGGTTCGGAAAGTTTTATAAAAGGAACGTATTTGGTTGCGGACGGTGGATACGCTTATGCTGGCGGTGAAAAGGTGTTGCAAATAACTAGTGAAGTCTTTACGGGCGAGCGAGTTTTAAAAAGTAACGCTATGGATTTTAACGATTGTGAAATTAAAACCGTAAGCGAAGTATCGGCTTTTGTCGGTGATAAATGTACGCTTACCGTAAACGGTGAATTTGGCGGAAAAAAGTTTACTCTAAAATCAGGCGCAAATAAAATTAAAACCAACTTAAAATCAAAAATTTTTGCGTTAGAATTTTCGTCTACTAATCCGCTTTTAATTAAAAGGGCAAGCGTAAAATATAGGTTAAAAGGAGAATAATTATGCAGTTTAACAAACCAACGACCAAAGAAGAAATGTACGTCGTTTTAAACGATTTGTTTTATTATTATCGCGTTAAACGCGCAGGGTACGAAGAAGTTTCGCTTAAAGAGTTAGAACTTGAACGTTTAGAGTTTAATCCGTCTACCGAAGAGCAGTTAATAGAAAAAGCAACTGAACTGCTTTCTGGTAACAGGGAAAGGGAGATAGCAGAATATAAAAATAGTCTTAACGAACAAATGATTAAAACTTCCGCGCAAATTACTGCGATAGAAGAAAGCGCGGAAGAGCAAACTTCGCAAGTGGAAAAACTTTATGCGGATAGCGAAGAAAAGATTAGGGTTACGGCAGAGAAAAACGGACTTATAAATTCAAGTGCGTATTTAGACAAACTTGCCGTTTTAGAAAACGAAAAGAACTTGCGCATTGCCGATATAGTTGAAAAAAAAGACCAAAAAATAGCAGAACTTTCCGCGCTAATAAATTCTATTAACGAACGCATAAATTCTGCCGATACTTTTAATGAGCAAGTCTTTCAAAAATCGGTGCGCGCAAAAGTAATAGAGTTAAAAGACGAAGAAGCCCAAATTACGCGTGAAGTGTTTAAGTACAATAACGGACTTGACGAAAAAGAACAGCGGTACGCAAATACTATATTGCAAGCAAACGCCAACCTAAACTTAAAGTTTATGGAAATAAGTATGGGTGAGTTTACCAAAGACCAGTTGGTAGATATGGGATATTATACTGACGTTGTCAACTGCGTTTGTGGGTATTACGACAGTTTAGACGCCGTTACTGCGTATCAAGATATCGTCAACGAAGAAAAACTTACTATTTATCTTGACGATTATTATTCAAACGTCGTTTATATGTACGGTGCAAAATCAGGATTATTATAACAAACTAAAAACGCCGCAATTCGCGGCGTTTTTATGTTTTAAAAGTTTGTGTTAGACGGCGTAATGATTTTGCATTTAGTATTTGCAATTTTTTCAACGTATTCGATAGGCGGTGTTTTTTCGGTAATAAGGTAATCAATGTCGTCAAAATAAAAGTCTGTGCAAAGGAAAGTTTTGTTAAACTTTGTGCTGTCGCAAAGCATTGCGACTTTGTTTGAATTTTTTCGCATTTGTTGCTTTAATTTTGCCTGTTCAATACTCGCTTCGGTAAATCCGTTATTAAGGTCAAGCCCCGTACTAGACATTATTGAAATATCCGCGTGTATGCGTGAAATATAATCCATAGTATCAGTACCCGTTATTGAGTTGGAGTGGTTTTGAATAAGTCCGCCTGCAATATAAATCTTAACGTTATTAGTTTGAGATAAAAGTAATGCATTGCGAAGTCCCGTAGTTGTAACCGAAAGATAGTTAAAATTGTTAAACAGGGGAATAGTAAGTCCAACGGTACTGCTCGAATCTAAAAAAACCGAATCGCCGTTTTTAATAAGTTTAACGGCAAGGTTTGCGATAGTGCGCTTTGCCGAAGTATTTTCTTGCTCACGGATAGCAAAAGCAGATTCTTCTGCGCTCGACTTAAAAGGCATTGCGCCGCCGTGCGACCTTTTGATTAAACCTTGCTTTTCCATAGACCTTAAATCCCTACGGATAGTTGCGCCGCTGACGTAAAGTTCCGCGGCAAGTTCTTCAACAGTTGCCGACTTGTTTTTGTTTAAAATCTCTAAAATTTCTTCTTGACGCTCTAATGAAAGCATATTTTTACCCCGTTGGTGCGTGAAAATTACGCCCATTTGTTCATTATTGTTTATTTGTGATTAAATTTTATCATAAAAATAATCTTTTTGCAACTTATTTTCAAACGGTTGCAAAAGTAATTATATATGATATAATGTATATGTATTTTTATGCTGTGGTAAAATTTGCATAAAACGAATAGGATTATAAAACTTGAAAAAAATCGGAGGATTGATCAAAAATGAAAACCAAAGCAGTCAGACTTTACGGTCAAAGCGATTTAAGACTTGAAGAATTTGAATTGCCTGAAATTAAGGATAATGAAATTCTTGCCCGCGTAGTTTCGGACAGTATTTGTATGTCTAGTTACAAAGCGGCTATACAGGGCGCAAACCACAAACGCGTTCCCAACGACGTTGCGGAAAACCCCGTTATTATCGGACACGAATTTTGCGGTGATATTATAAAGGTTGGCGCAAAATGGCAAGGTAAGTTTAAAGAAGGTATGAAGTTCGGTATTCAACCGGCAATGAACCTTCCTGAAAACCCCGCGGCAGCGCCTGGGTATTCTTACCACTATATCGGTGGCGACGCTACTTACGTTATTATACCTAACGAAGTTATGGAAACTGATTGCCTTATACCTTACGAAGGCGAAAGTTACTTTAAGGCTTCGCTTGCTGAACCTATGTCTTGCATTATCGCAGGTTATCACGAAAATTATCATAGCGTTTACGAAACCCACAGCCACGAAATGGGCATTAAAGAAGGTGGCGCTGTTGCAATTTTGGCAGGCGTTGGACCTATGGGACTTGGCGCAGTTGACTACGGTATCCATTGCGACAGAAAACCGTCGCTTATGGTTGTAACCGATATTGACCAAGCAAGGCTTGATAGGGCGGCAACTCTTCTTACCGTAGAAGACGCGGCAAAGAACGGCGTTAAACTAGTATACGTTAATACTTCTACTATTGAAGACCCCGTTCAATATATGAAAGACCTTAACGGTGGTAACGGTTACGACGACGTATTCGTTTACGCTCCCGTTTCTGCTCTCGTTGAACAAGGCGACGCGCTTCTTGCGCACAACGGTTGCTTAAACTTCTTCGCAGGTCCAACCAAAACCGATTTCTCGGCTAAATTCAATTTCTACGACGTTCACTATTCTTTCCATAGAATTACTGGAACTTCGGGCGGAAATACTACCGACCTTAAAGAAGCGCTTAAACTTGCAGGCGAAGGCAAAATTGACCCGTCGATTATGATTTCACACGTTGGTGGACTTGACAGCGTAATCGACACCACCTTAAATCTTCCCAACATTAAGGGCGCTAAAAAACTTGCTTATACTCACGTTTCAATGCCTATGACGGCTATTGCTGATTTTAGAAAAGTCGGCGAAGAAACTGGCGATAAGTTCTATCTTGATTTGGCAGAAATTTGCGAACGCAACAACGGTATTTGGTCGGATGAAGCCGAAAAATACTTACTCGCTAACGCAAAGAAAATTTAATTAAGTAATAAAAACAACAACATATAAAAAGGAGAATTAATTATGGCAAAACCCGTATTGATGCCCAAGGCTGGTATCACGGTAGAAAGTTGTATTCTTACCGAGTGGAAAGTTAAAGTCGGCGATACCGTTAAGGTTGGCGACGTACTCTGCGCTTACGAAACGGACAAGTCTTCTTTCGATTTAACTTCGGAAGTTGAAGGCGAAGTTCTCGCTCTTTTCTGTGAAGAAGGGGACGAAGTACCCGTTCTTACGAACATTGCGGCAGTAGGAAGCAAGGGTGAAGACGTTTCTTCGCTTGCACCTAACGGCGCGGCAGCACCAGTTGCAGAAGAAGTTGCACCCGCACCCGCGGCAGCACCTGCACCAGCAGCACCCGTTGCGGCAACTACTGATGCAAAACCCATTACTATGCCCAAGGCTGGTATCACGGTAGAAAGTTGTATCCTTACTAAATGGAACGTAAAAGTTGGCGATACCGTTAAGGTTGGCGACGTTATGTTCTCATACGAAACTGATAAATCTTCGTTTGATTATCAAGCGGAAATCGACGGTGAAGTTCTTGCTCTTTTCTGTGAAGAAGGGGACGAAGTACCCGTTCTTTCAAACGTTGCGGCAGTTGGTAAAAAAGGCGACGACCCCGCTCCGTTAGCACCTGGTGGCGCACCTGCTCCCGCGGCTGTTGAAGTTAAGGCAGAAGTGGCAGCACCTGCCGCTGCACCCGTAGCACAGGCTACTGTAAATGCAGACGGCAAAATCTTTGCTTCTCCAAGAGCAAAAAATCTTGCGGTTAAACTTGGCGTAGACCTTGCTACCGCTACCGGTACTGGTCCTAACGGCAGAATTATCGAACGCGACGTTCGCGAAGCAAGCGTTAATCCCAAGGCTGCTGCACCCGTTGAAGTTGCACCTGCTGCACCTGTTAAAGAAGCGGCTGCTCCTGCGGTTGAAAAGGCTTCTGACGACGTTAAGGCTTATAAAGACGAAAAGATGTCTAACATCAGAAAAGTTATTGCTAAAAATATGGTTATGTCGTTATCTACGATGGCGCAACTTACGCACACCATTTCTTTCGACTGCACCAACATTATGGAGTTCAGAAAGTTCTTGAAAGAAAATGCAGAAGTTTTGAAATTGCCACCTATCACTATAAACCATATTATAATATACGCAGTATCAAGAGTGCTTAAAAATCATAGAGATCTTAACGCTCACCTTATTAACGGCGATACTATGCGTTACTTTGAACACGTCAATATGGGTATTGCTACCGATACGCCCAGAGGACTTTTAGTTCCTACGCTCTTCGGCGCTGACACTATGAGTTTATCTGAAATCGCGGTTAAGTCCAAAAAACTTTCGCAAGACGCTATCGACGGCAAACTTTCACCTGAATTCTTAACTGGTGGTAGTTTCACTATTAGTAACGTAGGTAACATGGGAATTGAAAGTTTCACCCCCGTAGTAAATCCGCCACAAACCGGTATTCTCGGTGTAAACACGCTTGAAACAAGAATTAAACTCGGCAAGGAAGGGGAAATCGTTCCTTATACCGCAATGGCTCTTTCACTCTCTTACGATCACCGCGCGCTCGACGGCGCACCTGCGTCAAGGTTCTTGAAAGAACTCAAAGAATTCTTGGAGAATTTTAGCGTTAATCTTATGGCAGACTCAATTTAAGAGCGTATAAGCGACGTGATGCGTGTAAAATTGCGTTTCTTGCTTGTACACGAATAATTAGTGCTAAAAAATATAAAAAACAAATCTTAAATAAATTTAGGAGAATATTATGGAAAATTACGATCTTATTGTTATCGGCGGTGGCCCTGGTGGTTATCTTGCTGCTGAACGCGCAGGACACGCTGGATTAAAGACGATGGTTATCGAAAAGAGAGAATTTGGTGGCGTTTGCCTTAACGAAGGTTGCGTTCCCAGCAAAACTTTCCTTAACTCTGCAAAGGTTTACGACTATGCAAACCACGCTGCAAGTTACGGCGTTAATTTAACTGGCAAAGCGTCTATTGACCAAAAGTTTGTCGTTGAAAGAAAGAACGGCGTAGTTAAAATGCTCGTTAGCGGTGTTAAAAGCCAACTTAAAAGAAACAAAGTTACTATGAAATCGGCAGAAGCCTTTATCGAAGGCAAAACCGACGAAGGTATCGTTATCAAAGCAGGTGAAGAAAAGTTCCTTGCAAAACGCCTTATCGTTGCAACTGGTTCTATGCCCGTAGTTCCGCCTATTCCTGGTCTTCGTGAAAATTTGGAAGCAGGCGTAGTAATGACTAACAGGGAAGTCCTTGACCTTACCGAAATCCCCGCTAAACTCGTAGTTATCGGCGGTGGCGTTATCGGTTTGGAAATGGCAAGTTACTTCTCGTCAGTCGGCAGTAAAGTTACCGTCGTTGAAATGATGAATAAAATCGCAGGACCTACCGAAAACGAAATTTCAACTATTTTACAAAAATCGTTGGAGAAAAAGGGCGTTGAATTCAAACTCGGCGCAAAGGTTACCGGCGTTGAAAAAGACGGCGTTATTTATGAAAAAGACGGAAAGACCGAAAAGGTTGCAGCAGATAAAATACTTTGCTCAATCGGTCGTCGCGCAGTTACGCAAGGTATCGGTTTAGAAAATATCGGCGTAAATCTCGAAAGGGGCGCAATCGTTACCGACGATATGATGAGAACTAACGTTGCAAACGTTTATGCAGTTGGCGACGTTAACGGCAAAATTATGCTTGCGCACACCGCTTATAGAGAAGCAGAAGTTGCGATCAACAACATTACTGGCAAAAAAGACCGTATGCGTTACAACGTAATTCCTTCGGTTATCTATACTAATCCCGAAGTAGGTTCGGTAGGTGAAACCGAAGAAAGCGCAAAAGCCAAAGGTCTTGACGTTAAATGCGTATCTATTCCGCTTACTTTCTCTGGTAGATATATTGCGGAAAACACCGACCTTAACGGTATTTGCAAACTCGTAGTAAACAAAAAGACTAACACGCTTATCGGCGCACACGTTATCGGTTCTTACGCAGGTGAATATATCGTTGCGGTTTCCGCTATGATAGACCTTGAAGTGGATATCGAGAATATCAAAAAACTCGTATTCCCGCACCCCACGGTTTGCGAAATTATTCGTGAAGCAATTTGGACAATTTAATTAGTTAAAAATTTAAGGAGATATAAATATGCCAAAAAATTTAGTTATCGATCCTTTGTTTATAAGGTCGAAAGGTAAAATTCAATTTACGGATATTCCCGTAAACGTTTACAACAAGTCGGTTGAAGACGAAAAGAAAAACTTTTCAAACGACGATTTCGTTCGTATCTTTAACGATATCGCAATGCTCCGTGAATTCGAAAGCATGATCAACGAAATCAAAATCAAGGGTGAATATCAAGGCTTTAAGCACTCTTATCCCGGTCCTGCGCACCTTTCTATGGGTCAGGAAGCCGCTGCGGTAGGTCAAGCGTATATCCTTGATATGGACGATATGACCTTCGGTTCACACCGTTCGCACAGCGAAGTTTTAGCGCGTGGTCTTGCGTCTATCAACAAACTCCCCGAAGACAAACTTTATCAAATAATGAAAGACTTCATGGGCGGCGAAACTCTTGCTCCCGTTGAAAAACTCAACAAAACCGGCAACGTTAAAGATTTAGCAGTTGACTTCCTTCTCTACGGATTTATGAGCGAAATTTTTGCTCGTCGTACTGGTTTCCATAGAGGTATGGGCGGTTCTATGCACGTTTTCTTCTTGCCGTTCGGTATTTATCCCAACAACGCTATCGTTGGTGGTGCAGCACCCGTTGCACTCGGCGCAGCGCTTTATAAGAAAGTTAACGATAAACCTGGTATCGTTATTTCTAACGTTGGTGACGGCGCTGTTGGTTGTGGCGTAGTTTACGAATCAATGAACTTCGCTTCAATGGATCAATTCCGTCAACTTTGGGAAAAGAAAGGCGGTCTTCCGATACTTTTCAACTTCTTCAACAACGGTTACGGTATGGGTGGACAAACCAGAGGCGAAACCATGGCTTACGATTTCCTTGCTCGTCTCGGCGCAGGCGTATCTCCCACGCAACTTTATGCTGAAAGGGTTGACGGTTTCAATCCGCTTGCAGTTATCGACGCTATGAAGAGAAAGAAGAAGATTTTAGTAGACGGCGACGGTCCTGCACTTTTAGACGTAGTTACCTACCGTTACGGCGGACACTCTCCTTCGGACAGCATGAGCTATCGTACTATCGAAGAAGTAGAAAACTGGAAGCAATACGATCCTATCGTTACTTACAGAAAATCGCTTGTTGATGCGAAAGTTGCTTCTGACGGTAAGTTTGACGATATCCTTGCATCTATCAAGGAAAGAATGATTAAACTTTGCAAACTTGCGGCAGATCCCGTTGAATCTCCGTATCTCGACTTCAAGAAAGATCCTTATTACGTTGAAGACCTTATGTTCTCTAACGGCGCTGTGGAAAGCATGAGCGATAGGAAAGTTGAAGTTGGCAAAGACGTTAAAATTCCTATGGAAGAAAACCCCAGAGTACAACAAATCGCTGGCAAAAAACGTTATGCTTTTGACGAAAAGGGTCAACTCGTTTCTAACATGAAACGTTTCAATATCCGTGACGGCTTGTTTGAAGCAATCATTGATAGATATTATAAAGATACCACTCTTACCTCTTACGGTGAAGACGTTCGTGACTGGGGCGGTGCGTTCGCAGTTTATAAAGGACTTACCGAAGCGCTTCCTTATCACAGACTTTTCAACTCTCCGATTTCCGAAGCGGCTATCGTTTCGTCGGCAGTTGGTTACGGTCTCTGCGGCGGTAGAGTTATCGTAGAACTTATGTATGCTGACTTTATGGGTAGAGCGGGCGACGAAATCTTTAACCAACTCGCTAAATGGCAAGCAATGAGTTCTGGTATTCTTAAAATGCCGGTTGTTCTCCGTGTTTCAGTTGGTTCTAAATACGGCGCGCAACACTCACAAGACTGGGTAGCGCTTCCTGCACACGTTCCTGGACTTAAAGTTTGCTTCCCTGTAACTCCTTACGACGCAAAAGGTCTTATGAACTCTGCTCTTAACGGTACTGACCCCGTAATCTTCTTTGAAAGTCAAAGAATTTACGACAAGGGCGAAGAATTCAGAAAAGAAGGCGTACCCGAAGGATATTATGAAATTCCGCTCGGCGAACCCGATATCAAGAGAGTTGGTAGTGATATCACTATTCTTACTATCGGCGCAACCCTTTACAGGGCTATGGACGCAGCAAAAACTCTTTCTGAAAAATACGGCGTAGAAGCAGAAGTTATCGACGCAAGATCTATCGTTCCGTTCAACTATGAAAAAGTTGTTGAATCTGTTAAGAAGACGGGTAGAATTATCCTTGCTTCTGATGCTTGTGCAAGAGGTTCAATCCTCAACGATATGGCAAGAAACATCACCGAACTTTGCTTCGATTATCTCGACGCACCTGCGGTTGTTTGTGGCGCTCAAAACTGGATTACTCCTCCGTTTGAATTCGACGCAGACTTCTTCCCGCAAGACACTTGGATTATCGACTATATTAACGACAAGATTTTGCCGCTTAAAGGTCACGTTTCTAGCATCAACACTTCTGATGCAGAAGTTATCCGCAAAGCAAAGAAAGGCGTTTAATAATCGCATAAAACAAAAAATAACGCGGGCAATTCGCCCGCGTTATTTTTTTATGATAATTAAAAAAATATATTAAATTGCTTGATATTGTTCGAGAGATAGAATATAATATAACTAATATAAAAACAGGAGTCGTTTATGATTCAGTATATGTCGGCAAGGGAAGCCGCAGAGAAATGGAATATATCGCAAAGGAGAGTTTCTATTCTTTGTTCGGAAAGTAGAATTCCCGACGTTGCAATGCTTGGTAATATGTGGATTATTCCGAGAAATGCGGAAAAACCCGTAGATGCTAGAATGAAACGTAATATAATATTAGAAAAAAAGGATGCGCGCCCGTTTGTTAAATGGGCAGGTGGGAAAGGTCAACTTTTAGAAGTTTTAAAAGCGAATTTACCTGATGGTTTAGGCGAAAAAATAACTAAATATGCGGAACCGTTTGTAGGAGGCGGCGCACTTTTATTTGATCTTTTGAACGTGTATTCTTTTGAAGAAGTTTATATAAACGATAATAATAAAGAATTAATGAATGTTTTTTTAGTTGTAAAAACTAATTGCAATAAATTAATTAATGAATTAAAAACAATCCAAAAAGAATATGAAAAACTTGGAATGGATGAACAACAAATTTATTATTACGCAAAAAGAGATTTGTTTAATAACTGTGAATTAAATTCTGAAAATATGATTTCTAAGGCGGCATTGTTTATTTTTCTTAATAAAACTTGTTTCAATGGACTCTATCGGGTGAACAAGTCAGGAAAATTTAACGTTCCTGCTGGAAAATATAAAAATCCTCTTATATGTGATGAAGATAATTTAGTCAGTATTTCAAAAAAAGTTCAAAACGTTATTATGCGTTCTTGTGATTATCACGATATAGAGACATTTGCGGATGACAAAACTTTAGTGTATTTTGACCCTCCCTATCGACCGCTTTCCGTTACGTCTGGTTTTACGTCATATACTGAAAATCAATTTAACGATAACGATCAAATAAAACTTGCACATTTATATAAAAAATTATCAGATAAGGGAGTAAAAGTATTATTAAGTAATTCAGACCCACATAACGTAAATTACGAAGATGATTTTTTTGATGAACTGTATAAAGAGTTTAATATTCAACGCATAACGGCAGTAAGAACAATAAATAGTAAGTCGGAAAAACGTGGAAACGTAACAGAACTTTTAATAAAAAACTATTAAACAGGGGTAAACTAATGATAAAAAGTGGTAAAGGTGGCGGAAATACACGCACAGGATTAATTTTTGAAGGCAAAACAGATCTATCTACTTTTTTAAGTCAACAACCACATTACAGTATTAATATTAACGATGTTTATTACGACGGGAATAAGGTTGCGGAAGTTTATAAAAAATATAAATTTTACAGTATATTTCTTAAAAAATTGAATATAGATTGGGAAAAACATATTTCAAAAAGATTGTTGCCTGACGACAGTATTTTTGTTTTGATGAATAATAAACTTTTCATTATTGAATGTAAACATCAAGAAGTTGCAGGCTCTGTTGATGAAAAATTGCAGACCTGTGATTTCAAGAAGAAACAGTACAAAAAATTAATGGCACCTGCAAATATAGACGTTGAATATATTTATTTGTTAGATAATTGGTTTAGACAAGAGCAATACATTGACGTTTTAAATTACATCCATTCAGTTGGATGCGATTATTATTTTGAATATATTCCGTTGCACAGACTAGGACTTCCCGTTCCGCCTGAATTAGTTGAAGATTAATATGGCAAAGAAAATTCCATTACAACCCGTAGATTTTGAACTTGAAACAAATACCGTATGGGCGTTTCCAAACCGTGGGAAATGGGCTACTCACGACGCTAAATACCGTGGAAATTGGTCGCCGTATATTCCGCGAAATATAATACTGCGATATTCAAGTGTTAAAGATATTATTTTGGATCAGTTTGTAGGCGGTGGAACGACTGCGGTTGAGGCAAAACTTACAGGTAGAAATTTTATAGGAATAGATATAAATCCCCAAGCAGTTGAACTATCTCGAAATAAAAGTGATTTTGAGTTAGATATAGATTGTAATATTTTAATTCAGCAAGGAGATGCTCGTAATTTGACTTTACCTGATGAAAGTATTGACCTTATATGCACGCACCCACCTTATGCGGATATAATCAAATATAGTGAAAATATCGAAGGCGATTTATCGCATTTATCTATTAAACCTTTTTTGTGTGAAATGGGCAAAGTTGCAGAAGAAAGTTATAGAGTTTTGAAAAAAGGAAAATTTTGCGCTGTTTTAATGGGAGATACTCGCAAA
>JAFVTK010000043.1 GCA_017503265.1 Clostridia bacterium
AAACGACTTTTAAGCCTACGGCACTTTGATATAAGTTCTCTTGGACGAATAACTGCCGAGTCGTCAATAAATATTTTAGCATTTAAAAGAAGTTCACGTGCCCTTGCAAACTTAATCCATTCTTTTTGTTCAACTTTACCCCTTTTTGTATTTCCCATAGAAACACCAGCGATTGAACATAATAATCTTTCTGTAATTTGTTCTTTACCCATTTCGAGTGAGAAAACCGCGCAAGAATAGCCTTGCATAGCGACGTTTTCAACTATATTCATCGCAAACGAAGTTTTACCTACCGCAGGGCGCGCCGCAAGTATCATTAAATCACTTTTATGTAATCCATTTAAAAGTCCATCAAGCCCTCTAAATCCTGTTCTTATTCCTTGCAGTTCTTTTTTTCCACTTGCAAGCTCTTCTATGTTTTGTACAACATCATCAACAACTTTGCTTATTTTAATAATTTCGCTAGTGTCGGCTTCGTTAGAGATATCGTAAACGGTTTTTTCCGCAAAAGAAAGTGCCGTTGCTTTATCCACGCTTGTTTTACACTCGCCGATAATTTCCGCCGAGCCTTTTATAAGTTTTCTTAAAAGGCTGTCCCTTGTAACTATATCTAAATATCTTTGATAGTTTGCAGACGACGGCATAACGTTCGTGAGTTCGGCTATGTAAGTAATCCCGCCTGCTTGTTCTAACGCACCTTGCTTTTCAAGCGCGTCGGTAAGCGTTACCAAATCGACGGGTTGATTTTTCTTTATGATGCTTTCCATTGCGCTGAAAATATATTTATGTGATTCAGCGTAAAAATCTTCTTCTTTTAGAAACGCCGCTACTTCAACTTGAATACGCGTATCAAGCAGTAAGCACCCCAAAAGCGCTTGTTCGGCTTCTAAACTGTGCGGCATATCCCCCATTAATTTCATTTGTTCACTTTGATTATTTGCCATAATCTTTCTCCTTAAAGAGCCTTAAATTCTTTTAACGTATCGTCAAACACCTTAAACGCCGATAAAAACGGCTTTTTGTCGGTAAGGTCAACGCCCGCAATTTTTAAAAGTTCTACGGGGCTGTCCGAACCGCCCGACGATAAAAACTTAAAGTAATCGTCTACGGCGGGTTTGCCTTCGTTTAATATTCTATCCGCAATAGCAAGCGCGCTTATTATTCCCGTCGCGTATTTATAAACGTAAAACGCCCTATAAAAATGCGGTATCCTTGCCCACTCATATTTAATATTGCCGTCGGATATTACGGCTTTACCATAATATTTTTTATTTAGCCTTAAATATTCTTCGGAAAGGTTTTCTTTGGTTAACGGCTCGCCGTTTTCTACCGACGAGTGCGCAAACGCTTCAAACTCTGCAAACTGCGTCTGCCTAAACAGCGTAGTCCTAATCATTTCAAGCAAATAAGACAGTAAATATTTTTTAAGTTTAACGTCCTTTTCGGTGGCGAGCAAATGCCTAACTAGCAACACTTCGTTTACCGTGCTTGCAACTTCCGCCACGAAAATTCTATAATCGGCTTTTGCGTAAGATTGCGTACGGTTAGAAAAATAACTGTGTATGCTGTGCCCCATTTCGTGCGCAATAGTAAATACGTCGTGCGTGGTCTTTTGATAGTTTAACAAAACGTACGGGTGCGTATCGTAAACGGCTACGCTGTACGCGCCGCTTCTTTTGCCGTCCCCTTCGTAAACGTCAAGCCAGCGTTCTTCTTTCGCCTTTAACAAAAGGTCGCGATATTCTTCTCCAAGTGGCGCTAATCCCTTAACCACCAAATCGTAAGCATCGTCGTATTCAAGTTTTAGTTCCGCGCCTTCTACGATAGGAACGTATACGTCGTACATATACATCTTTTTAAGTCCAAGCGCCTTTTTCTTTTCACTCATATACGCGTGTAAAGACGGCAATGCGCTTTCAACCGTTTCAATAAGATTGTCGTAAACGACGCGCGGAACGTCTTCACTAGACAGCGCGCGCTCTAACGCCGACGGATATTTTTTAGCCTTTGCTAAAAACACGCCCTTTTTTACGTTACCGTAATAGGTCGCGGAAATAGTATTGATTAAAGAAATATACGCCCCGTAATACTTGTTAAAAGTCTTTTTTCTTAATTTTCTATCTTCGCCGTGCATAATTACGCCGTAAGTGCCGTGCGATAAAGGTATCCTTTCTTTGCCGTGTTGAAGTTCGCCAAGCGGCAGGTCGGCGTTATCTATTTTAGTAAATATATCACGGAAAGACCCAAGCGTTTCAGAAGACAACGCAAGAAGTTTTTCTTCATTTTCACTTAAAACGTGCGGTTTGTCTTTTAAGATTTCTTTTAATAAATAATCGTATTCTTTAAGTTTGGGGTCGTTTATAAAACCGATTAAGGTTTCTTCGGGTAACGCCGTAAGTTCGGGTGTTATAAACGCCGAATTTGCACCGAGAGTTGCGCCGAGCGAAGTTATTTTAGAAAGTAGAGAATCGTAAAGCGCGTCTTTCGTATTTTCGTCGTGCTTCATCATTGCGTAAACGCTCAACTTTTCAATTATTCTACCGACTTTTTCTTGCGCTTTCATACACGCCAAAAAATCGTCCGAATTTGAAAGTTTACCTTTAAACCCCGAAAAGTCTAAATTTTTTGAAACTTCGTTAAACTCTTTATTCCACTCTTCAACGCTGCTGAAAATATCTTCAACAGCCCATTTATATGCGTTAGACATTATTCGCCCCTTTTTTAAGTTATCAGTCAAAATTTATATCAAACGGATTAGAAACGAGCAGTTCAAGGCTCGCGACGCGTTTTGGATAAGATTAACCTTTTTGGTTATCGAAGTCAAAACGCAAAGCAGTAACGCAGAAATGCAAAGTTTATAAGCCGTTTAATTTTTGTTGCTATGTATCGGCGCAGGCATCCTACCGCCCCTTGATATAAACGCCGAACACCCGTAAGGACTTACTTCCATTATAGGCGCAGTACCCAAAAGTCCGCCGAATTCTACCGTATCGCCAACGCCTTTCCCTGGGACGGGAATAACGCGCACGGCAGTAGTCTTGTTATTTATCATACCGATAGCCGCTTCGTCTGCAATCATACCCGAAAGAGTGGTTGCAGGGGTATCGCCAGGAACTGCTACCATATCAATACCAACGCTGCAAACGCAGGTCATTGCTTCTAATTTAGAAAGGGTAATTGCGCCCTTTTCCGCAGCGTGTATCATACCGATATCTTCACTTACGGGTATAAACGCGCCCGAAAGCCCGCCGACGTTAGAACTTGCCATAACACCGCCTTTTTTAACCGCATCATTAAGCATTGCAAGCGCGGCTGTCGTTCCGTGTCCACCAACGCTGTCAAGTCCGATTTCTTCTAATATATGCGCTACGCTATCCCCCATAACGGGCGTAGGAGCGAGCGACAAGTCAACTATACCGAACTGCGCCGATAAACGCTTTGATGCTTCTTTTGCAATAAGTTGACCTGCACGCGTAATCTTAAACGCTGTCTTTTTAATAGTTTCAGCAATCTCGTCAACCGACGCGCCTTTCATGTTTTGAAGCGCGTGATGAACTACCCCTGGACCTGAAACGCCGACGTTTATAACCGTTTCGCCTTCTGAAAGACCGTGGAACGCACCAGCCATAAAGGGATTATCTTCAACTGCGTTGCAAAATACTACGAGTTTTGCGCAACCAAAGCCGTCCCTGTCTTTCGTCTTATCAGCAGTTTCTTTAATAATTTCGCCCATCAAGCGAACGGCATCCATATTAATACCTGCTTTTGACGAACCTACGTTAACCGAAGAGCACATTCTATCAGTAACGGCAAGCGCTTCGGGGATACTTTTAATGAAAGACCTTTCGTAACTGGTCATACCCTTTTGAACGAGTGCGGAATATCCGCCCAAGAAGTCTACCCCAACAGTTTTAGCCGCCTTATCGAGCGCTTTCGCAAGAACAACTTCCTTACCGCAAAAAGACGAAGTCAAAAGGCTTGCAGGCGTAATAGATACGCGCTTATTAATAATCGGAATACCAAATTCGGCTTCCAAATCTTCGGCAACCTTAACTATGTTTTCGGCTTTTTTACAAATCCTATCGTAACAGAGCGCAGCCGTCTTTTCCGCGTCTTCTCTAATACACGGAATAAGCGAAATGCCCATAGTTATAGTTCTTACGTCAAAATGTTCTTTTTCAACCATATCAATGGTTTCAAGTATTTCTTTTCTATTAAGCATTTTTACACCCGTTAAATTTTATGCATTGCGTTAAAAATTTCTTCGTGTTGAACGTGTATCGACACACCCGTACTTTCACCAAGCGTTAAAAGTTCGCTTTTTAATTCTTTCAACGATAATTTCGCGTTAGTTAAATCACATTGCATAAGCATGGTAAAATTACCTTGCATAATGGTTTGACTAATATCTTCGATATTTACTTCGTTTTGAGCAAGCGCGGTAGAAACCTTTGCTATTATTCCGGGCTTGTCTTTACCTATAACGGTTACTATTGCTTTCATTGTTTATCCTCCTCGGGTATATCTAGAATTTCGTAACTAACTAAAACGTTACCTTGCGTAACGTATCTAACGTTCATATTTTCCTTAAATTCGGGGAAAGGCATCTCGTCAAATACTAGTACTTTCCTTTCAAAAAAATCATTTTTATATTTATTCCATTCAAGGAAAATAAGCGATTTAAAATCAACGCCGTCTTTATCTTGCAAAGTTTCGTTATACTCAAAAAAACTGCCCGTAGACGTTTCCCTTATCCCCGTCATTAAATTACGGTTAAGCCTGTAATACCTGTTTACCCTTTTGTAAGGTATTCCAAGATAGATAAACGAAAATACTACCGCAAGCGCAGATAATGGATAGTGTATCCATTTTACCGTGGTTATCGTTGGCGACTTATACGGTAAAGTTAGATACCATATAAATAACCCGATACTCGCTGCAAGGTATACGCCCATTACGATAAAATACCACATAAGCACGGTTTTTCTTTGGCGTTTGGCTTGTAAAAACTGTTCTTCTTTAAAATATTCAACCATTATTTTTTTCTCCGTTAACTTTTGTAATCGGTTCTTATTTTTATTAATCCGTTTTGTCCGATACGATAAAGTTCGTATTTATCCGAATACTCTGCCATAACGTAATCGGGATTTTGTTTAACTCTGTAATACTTTGGTTTATCTATCGGTTGTTCAACCGAAACCATTTGCTCTTCTTCGGTTTTAGTTTTCCGCTCAGGTTCTACTATTTGCATACCCTTGCTCTTTTTGACCTTTTTACCTATGCCGAGCAATTTTTTAATCGTAGTTAAAATAGCGTAAACCACCGAAATTATAAGCGCCGTTTGAAAGACCAGCAAAACGGTTTGATTGTTTGACAGCGTGCCCGTAAAATAAAGCAACGTACCTATCAAAACGACGAACAACGTAAACTGCAAGTTAAAAAGTGAGATTAATTTGTATATTAACTTAAAAACACCTTTAATCAACGCTTTAATCATTACTTTTCCTAACTAAACAATTTTTCTTTAACTCGCGCAAAAAATTTGCCTATACCTTTTACGGGAAGCGACCAGTTTTCAACCACACCAACCACTTGACTTTGCTTACACGTTCCGTAGTTTCTGCTGTCGCTACTGTTCTCTCGATTATCGCCTAGATAAAAAATTTCGTCAGCGCCCAAAACTACCATTTGGTTTTGACTGTCGTTCCACCTAGTAGCGCCACCCTTTAAAACGTAACTTTCGTTAAGTTTTTCTTCGTTAAGATAAACGTAGCCGTCCTTTATTTCTATCTTGTCGCCTTTTTTACAAGCGATAACGCGCTTAATTAGCCAGTAATTAGTTTCACCTTCAATTATAATTATAGAGCCTCGCTCAACCTTTTTTACGCGGTTTGCCACGAGTAAATCGTTTGTATAAAGCGTGGGCTGCATAGATTGACCTTTAACCTGAACGGTAAAAAACACAAACTGGTTAAGTGCCATAAACACCGTCATTATTGCGACAATAATCGCCACCCATAAAAGAAAATACCTATCTGATTTTTCTTTTGCGGTCTGCCGTTCAACGAGGCTATCATTTATTTTATACATTTTTCTCCTCTGACGGAATATACCGTTTGGTCATTTTCTCCGTTTGGTCAACCGAAAGAAAAACCGAATGACCGCACTTTAAACATTTGACTTTTACGTCCGCCCCCGTTCTTACAACCTGCCACTCGTTACCGCCGCAAGCGTGGGGCTTTTTGGAAATAATTTTTCCACCTACACCGAATATCATACTTTATAAATCTTACCGAAATCGCGCGTATTTTAAACCCAAAGCGCGTTATTTATCAAAAATTCATTTCCGCCAAAATCAAATTCAAGCGCGTTAATTTTGCCGTAGTTCCTTAAACTCATGCCTTCTGCCGTCTTAAACTTGTTTAAATCAAGTTTTACGTTTTGCCAAACTTCGCCACCTAAAAGATTTACGTTTGCAACGTATTCAGTTTTATTCCCGAAATAATCCGTAATCAGTTTAACCGTAAACACGCCCTTTTGGGTTGCGTATACGTCTAGCATCAACATAGCGCCGTCGGGCGGAGTGTCTTTCTTAGCCGCAAACTTAAAAGTTAAAAGTCCACTTTTACTACCGACACCTTCTATGCCCATCGGTCCTTTTTTTATTTTAACTTTCTTTTTCTCACTTAAATTTATCGCCGAAACGTTATCGTCTTTTTCGTTTGCGGGGTAAAATATACTTTCCGCCCCAAGTATCCTTGACGAATATAAAATCTTGGATTTGTGCGTCTTTGAAACTTCTTCAACGGTAAACTTTTTGTTTACGACGCTAGAACCTATAACAAAACCGCTACTATAAGTAACTAACGCAAAAAACGTTGCTGAACCCGAGTACGGATTTGGCGCGTAAGTAAATTTATAAATTTTGCCGTCTTTATTTACGTTAGCAACCTTTTGCCAAGAACGCTCACACGGAATATAAGTTTCTTCGGACGCGTAAAGGTCAACCGATTTTACGTCGCCGTCGTCAGGCGTAACGTCAATCGTAAGCATCTTGTTTTCTAACTCGCATTTAATTTCCACTTCTTGGGGGAGTGAACTTTTATCAGCACCGCCGATTTGTAAAAACTTTTCAAAAAATATCAATGCGTTTTGAAACGCTTCACCGTTAACTCTTTCGCGATAGCCTACCGAATAATGCACAGCCTTAAACGGCGCGTTATCCATACGCGTAACCGTATCAAAAGCGCGGTCAACGTCGTAAAGTTTGCTGTTAGTTGAAGAAAGCACTAAAACGGGGCACTTGACGTGCATTGCATAAGCCTGTGGGTCTACCCCTGCAATAAACTTATACATATTGTCAGAAAACTGCGGTTCAACCATACCGCCGAATTTATAAATGCCACGATATCCTATCCAACCAGCGTTAAGCGCAAAAACAGCGCAAGTCAAAAGCGGATCGCTACCTGCAACCTGCCACGCTACCGCTGCGGCTTCACCTATTCCCAGCACGCCGACTTTCGTAACGAAAGATTGTTCGGCTAAATATTTAAGAGCGTATCTTAAAACACACGCCCACTCGTACCAACAAGTACCGGTTGTTTCGCCCGATACCTCATACAACTTGCCTTTTACTTGCTCATAATTCGAGTATGATATAGCCGAAGGATAATGGGTAAAATCTTCTTTTCCGTCCGCAACGCCTGCAAGGTCAACCGAAAGCACGGCGTATCCGCGCTTAACTAGCGCTTTTATAAGTTTTTCATCCGTACCTGAAACGAAATCTTCTGCAAGAAGTATTGCAGGAACTTTTGAAACGTGTGCGCCTTTTGCTAAAACGCCGAAAATTTGAACTTTTTCCCCGTTAACTTTTCTTCCGTCAATTTTCACGCGTGAAAAAAGGATATCGCCGTCCTTTTTTTCGCTTAAAATCTCAAAAACAGGTTGGTCGCCGATATAAAAATCGTTCCATATTGCCGAAGGTGTTAAAATATTTCCAGCCATCTTTACCTCTAAATCACAAAGGAAACTTAACCTTTGCGCCTAATTTCAAAAAAATTAATTATAAATTTAAGTTGATTTTTCTTATTTTTTAAGTTATAATGGTTGATACGTCGCTAAAAAGCGACAATTCCGCTATTATCTTAATAGTTATTTTATTATATAATATTACGCGCGTAATGGCAAGCGATTTTAAATATTTAGCGGATTTTTAGGAAAGCGTTATGACCTGTTCTTATTCAAAAGAGTTTTCGTCTTCGGCTTTTACCGACGTTGAAAACGCCTTTATAACCGAATATTTACCCGTGTCTTCGGGAGATGCCGTGAAGGTTTACCTTTACGGGCTTTTCCTTTGTCAAAATCCAAAATTTGACCGTTCGATCGCTGAAATCGCTTCTACGCTTGATATAAGCCAAGATAAAATTTTAGAATTTTTTGAGTTCTGGGAAGAATTCGGTTTGGTTTCAATCGTTTCCAAAGAGCCTTTTAGCGTACAGTACCTGCCTATAAGGTCGTCTTATTCGGCAAAACCCAAAAAGATAAAAGCGGAAAAATACACCGAATTTACCAAAGGGTTACAAGCACTACTGCCCGACCGTATGATTTCAACTAGCGAATACACCGAATACTTTACCATTATGGAAACTTACGGTATTAAACCCGAAGCAATGCTTATGATAGTTAAGTATTGCGCGGATAGAAAGGGTACGGATATAGGTTACCGATACGTTTCAAAGGTTGCGAAAGATTTTGGCAACCGCGGTATCGTTACGGTTGAAAAAGTCGAAAAGGAATTATCGTCTTACATAATGCGTACAGGCGTGATTGAGCGCATATTAAAGGCTTTGTCGCTTCGCCGTCAGCCTGAAATTGAAGACTCTACCCTACTTAAAAAGTGGACGCAGGAACTCAATTTTGAAACGGAAAATATAGTGTTTGCGGCAAGTAAATTAAAAAAAGGCAGTATGGCTAAACTTGACGAGTTTTTGATTGAACTCTACTCAATGAAGAGTTTTTCAAAAGAAGAAATCGCCGAATATATGGATAAAAAGCAAACCGTTTACGACCTTGCTATAAAAATCAATAAAGCGCTTTCTATCTACGTTGACGTTATAGATACGGTAGTTGACAACTACACGAAAAAATGGTTGTCTTACGGATTTGACCAAGACACTTTGCTTTATATTGCAAACCATTGCTTTAAGTCGGGCAAAAACACCCTTCAAGATATGGATGATATTTTAGAATATTTGCGTGCGCGCGGTTTCATTGATTTATCTAGCGTAAGCGATTATTTTGAAAATCTTAAAAAGTCCGACGAGTTTTTATCAAAAATGTTGCTTACTGCTGGCGTGAACCGTCGCCCAACCCCGTGGGATAGAGAAAACTTAAATATGTGGAAAACTTGGAATTTTTCCGAAGATATGATTTTGGAAGCAGCCAAACTTGCAAGTGGCAAAAGTTCACCGACTGCGTATATGAACGGCATTTTGAGTAACTGGAAAAATAACGGCGTGTTTACCCTAAACGGTATTCCCGATAAAAGTACGGGCGACAACAACAGTCAAGAAGAATATAACCGCGAATACGAACGCCGTCGCGCTTTGGCTGTTTCACGCGCGCAGAAAAATATTGAGCGCGCAACCGCGATTGACGGCTTTATGGACGTTTACGGGCGCTTAAACGGTATGGAAAAGGACCTTGCTTTTGCTGAAATTGCAGGCGACGAAAAAGCGTTAACTGCGCTTGAAAAAGAAAAACAAAACTTAATTTCAAGAGCAGAAGAAATGCTTAAAACTATCGGCATTGCGCTTATAGACCTATCCCCCCGTTACGCTTGCGAAAAGTGCAACGACACGGGTTACGTCGGAACGCACCGTTGCGATTGCTACGATAAAAAATAAACTTATTATAACACACGACCCCCGATTAAATATCGGGGGTCGTATTTTTATTTTTTTAATTATTTTCTCTCGTCGATAGCGACGTAAGGATTTCTACCGTTAGTAGAAACGTATGCAGGACGAATAATTTTACCTGCGTTAAGCAATTCTTCCATCCTGTGCGCGCTCCAACCAGCAATTCTCGATACCGCAAACATAGGCGTATAGAGT
>JAFVTK010000044.1 GCA_017503265.1 Clostridia bacterium
TGATTGCGCTTGCGCTCACTTCACTTTTTATGAGTGGCGCAAACAATATTGTAACCAGTATGATACCGTTAGAACTTAAAGACAAGGCAAACTCTGGTTTCGTTGGTGGAATATTGAACGGATGTTGTTACGTCGGCAGTACGCTTTCTTCAATCGTTCTTGGCGCAATGTCTGACGCGTACGGTTGGAAGCCTGCGTTTACGCTCTTCTTAATTCTTTGCTCGGCTGTTGTTTTAGTCGGTGTAGGGTGTAGCGTTGCTACTGCGTTAAGAAGAAAAAATCAAATTAAAATTGCTAATATCGAGAAGTCGCTTGACCCCGATTCTACTTCTAAATAAATACAAATAAACAAACATTAAGTCCCCGTAGCGTTCGCTACGGGGACTTATCTTTTAATATATAGTATTTTATTCTACAACGTAAGCCTTTTTAATAACTACGGGGTCGCAAGGAACGTCGTCATAACCGCCAACGAAAGTGGTTTTAACCTTTGAAAGTTCAATAGCAACGTCTAAACTTTCTTTATCGCAAGTTTTTCCGAAAGCCGCGTATTGTCCGTCAAGGTGGGGAAGCGTTTCAACGCAAATAAAGAATTGAGATGACGCGGAGTTGGGGAACATAGTTCTTGCCATAGAAATTACGCCGGGTTCGTGGCGCAAATTATTAGTTACACCGTTTGCTGAAAACTCGCCTTTTATAGTGTTAGTGGTTTCTTTGTGAACCAAGCCGTTTTCCCACTTAAATCCGCCGCCTTGAATCATAAAGCCTTCTATAATGCGGTGAAAGCAAAGCCCGTCGTAAAAACCGTCTTTAACGAGTTTTAAAAAGTTTTCAACGGATAGCGGAGCGTGCTCTTTGTAAAGTTCAAGATTAATTTTTTTGCCGTTTTCAAATTCAATACATACTTTATCCATAATTTATCTCCTATTATATAAGTATAAATATTATATCAAATATTAAAATTATGTCAATCTTATAGGCTGTTTACCGAATTAAATTTTTTAACGTACGCATACTTATTGAGTAATGTATTTAAAACGTGGTAAAGATAAAGTTGTAAAATTAATGTCGGTGTTTATTGCGATAATTGCTTTTATGGTAGGCGTGGCGGGGTTTATAAAGTGTAATATGGTTGGTTACGCTATGCCTTTTTATGGTCTAAATCCACAAAAGCCCGTTTTGCGCGCGCAGTTTTATACTTCTTATACCACTTCTACCGACGAAAGAAAGGCAAATATTTTGCTTGCGGCAAAATCACTTGATAATATTTTGGTCGCGCCGTGCGAAGAATTTTCGTTTAACCGAACCGTAGGGGAGCGCACGGAGAAAAGGGGGTATAAAGTTTCTAAAATCATAGTTAACGGTGAGTTTGTTGATGGTGTTGGCGGTGGAGTGTGTCAAGTTTCCACTACGCTTTATAACGCCGTTTTGCTTGCAGGGCTTAACGTAATTGAATACCATCCGCATAGTTTACCCGTTAGTTACGTTGCGCCTTCGTTTGACGCTATGGTAAATTTTGGGTGGGCGGACTTAAAATTTATTAATAACACGCATAATCCGATTATTATACGCGCATACGCCGACGGCGCAACTTTGAAAATGGAAATTTACGGTCAGCCTATGACGGAAAAGTATTCTCGTAAAAGTACTATAACTGCCGAAATCCCCGCGCCAGAATATGAAGTAGTTTTTGATGAGTTAGGCGAGTATCCCGATTTATATGAAGGGGAAAGCAGAGTGATTAAATACGGAAAAGCAGGGTATAAAAGCGAAGGTTATTTAATTACCACTAAAAACGGAAAACTCGTCAGTATGAAAAAAATTCGTTCTGATAGTTATTCGGCAATTCGTGGAAAAATAATTTACGGCAGGGCTGTACCTGATATTATCGACAAAACGGACGAAATTTTAAGTCAAAACGCCTGCCGCTTTATTACGTCGCAAAAATTTATTGATAAAGTTATATTAAAAAATCATTAAATTATATAAAAAACTTTGACAAATAAAATTTTTTGTGTTAACATATATAACGCTTTAACGGACACGAATAAAGCAAAAAGCAATTAAAATTTTTTATATAACTTTTATATAACTTTGGAGAAATACCCAAGAGGCCGAAGGGGCTCCCCTGCTAAGGGAGTAGTGTGTGATAAGCGCAGCGAGGGTTCAAATCCCTCTTTCTCCGCCAAAATAGGGCATTTTTGAGCAAAAACCGCTTAAAAACGCCCCTTTTTTTTACTAATTCAGTAGAGAAATCTGCTGATTTTTTATTTTTTGGGGAAGTATTTGGGGAAGAAACTACCACAAATCAAGTTTTTTAGCCTCTTTTAATAAGTATTCGTCTGATAAATCACGGTATGTGTTGGTTAAAACGCCGCTACTATGTCCAACGAACTCGTCGCGCGCCGGTTCGGAAACGCCGAACTCGTCGCATCGGGTATAAAAGGTTGTGCGCAAATCGTACGTTTTGTGTTCTGGTAAAAGTTTTTTAAATTCTTTTCTCATTTTATCATGACGGCAAACGTTAAGTTTGTTATCAGAAGGCAAAAACAAGCGTAGCCGCTTAATTATTGGGATACGTTTATATTGTACTTTCTTCGTTTTACGTTTGCTGTTTACGGCTTTGATGAATAATCCGTCTACACAAGCAGTTTTTACCTCGTTTGGCCGCAATCCACAAAAAAGCATCAATGCTGCCGTCAATGCAACGTCAGGTGCTTTTAATCCTTCAAACAAAATAAATTCTTCTTTGTGTGAAAGTGCTTTACCGCTCTCGCGGTCATGCTGAACGTGTGGTACGACGTTAAGCGGATTAAAATTAATAAGACCGTGCGAAATAGCGCATTTAAAAGTAACGTTTAATAAACTATAAATTTCATCAGCGGTTTTGCCTTGACCTTTTTCCGTAAACCTATTTAAAAGCGCTTGGCAGTCTTTTGGTGTAATTTTCTTTAAGGGCTTATCTTCAAAATACGGTTGTATATGACGGTTAAACCTGCCCAAATCAATTTTGTAAGTTAAAGGTGAAACTTTAATTTTGCGGTAGTTCTCGAAATAGTATAAGGCAAAGCGTGTAAAGGTCATGGGTATTTGAGAACTAAAAGCCGAAGACTTTTGAACGGGTTTTGCAGTTTTAAACTTTTTGATAAAGTTCTCTTTGGCAAGTTCAATAGTTTTTCCGCATGCAGAAACGTCGTAACCGTCGCACCTAAAACGGATTTCGTATGTAACTGAATTTTTACCGCTTGGGTGAACGCGCAGGCGACAGCGTTTCTTTTGGATTATAATTAATCTTTTTAAATTTTTTGGCATTGTGTTAATCTCCTTTTCATTAAATTCTACAATGCCTTTTTCATTATCTTCCAAATTATTTAGTTGTAAAACTTCGTTGTTCCGCGTCGGCGGTAGGGTAGCCGAAAGTTCTTCCAAAAGGGGCGAGCGTAGCGCATCGAGAGCGCTGCGTTCTTGTTCGTCTGGGGAAAGTCGGTCAAAAGAAAGAAGGCGTTTGAACAACGCCTTCCGATTCTCTTTGCGGTTGTGTACGCGTTCGGAATACTCGAATACCATCATTGAGAGTTCCTGCACCGCGCGTTTGATTTTGTCAAAATCGTTCTTCATAGGTAATAGCCTCCTAAAAATTTTTTAGGTAGACATTTTAACCTATTTCAAGCGTTTTTTCTCAATACATTATTAACTCACTTTTTTAAAAAAATAAGTAAGTATTATAACTAACTACAAAAAAGTGAGTTATTTTTTTATTGTTATTTTTAAAGGGTCAGTACCACTACCAGGAAGAGGAGTTTTTGACTGTAATCCATCAATATGTTCCATTAGGCTCGGCTTAATTTGTTGCCATAACGGGTCTAAAATAAAATCAATTCCTTCACGTCTTGCATGCTTCGCCGCAGGGACAAAGTCGCTGTCGCCAGCGATTAAAACAATACGGTCAACAAGTTTTTTATAAGCAAGCGATGCTATATCGAGACCAATTCTCATGTCAACGCCTTTCTGTTGTATATCTAGTTCAAAATCCTTATCGGTTAAATCGTCAACGGAGATTTCTTTACGACACAGTTTTTTTGTCGTTGCTTCTTTGAGATTATATCCAACCGAACTTTCTAGCAGTTCGCCCATACGGAGTGCAACTTTTCTTTTTGTAATTAATTCGTTGAAAAAAGTTTTATTCCAAGTATAAATAGGTGCTTTTTTCAAATCAATCGCTTTTTGCGTAAGTGGGTGATAAACGTTCTTTTCAGACGGCATGCAGTCGTAATAGAAAATTCTGTAAAGTTCGTTATCGTTATGCTTATGCTCTTTAATATGGCGCATACAATATTCGACAAGTTCATTTGCGCGTTCTTCGGGCGTTTTGTCTCCGAATAAGTATTTAGCACGTTTCTTATAAAAGCCACCGTCAACTAAAATGGCAATCTTTTTCATTAGCAAACTCCTTTAAAAGAAAAAATTCTTGGCCTCGAAGGTCCCTGCATGTTAGGGAATCTACTGCCAAGAATTGAATAAGCGTAACTATTGTTACACCCTTATTATATGCAAAAAATTTCAATTTGTCAATATCTATTGACGAAAATTTTAAAAAATTAAATTTTTTTAAAAAAATCTTGGTATTTTTTGCAAATCTTTAATTTTTGGCAAAATATCGTTAAAAATTTAAGTTTTTTATAATTTTGTTAAAAAAGTGAGTTATTTTTTTATTGTTCATTTTTTTCTTTGTTCAAAGATTTGTCTTCTACACTAATTCTCCACGAACTGCCACAATATTTACAAACGGCGCGTAAGTACGTTTTGTGTTGATAGGGTTGGAGCACTTTAATTAAACAAGAAAATATATAAATCAATAGAGCAATGCCTATTAAGTATAAAAAGGCAATACCAGTAGGTATTAATTTAAAATCAATTTTTCCTAAATTTGGCAAAGATACTATAAAAAGCGGAGTGGCAATAGCAAGCAAGATAGAACTAATTATATTCAAAAAAAGTACAATGCCAGGTGTCTTTCTTTCGAGTTCTGTATATTCGCTTACAAATTGAATATTGTCAGAGTTGCAGTTAGCGCAACGTAGTTTTTCTATCTTGTTTTCTTCGTGGTGTTCAAGTTCCATAAAATAATCCTTATTTCGATTTTTGGTATTCGACGTTACATTTTAGAGTAAAAAAGGAAAAATAAAAAGCATAAATAACGCTACGCCTAATATACACCAACAAACACCAATAAAAAGTTTTTTAATATTTTCTTTTTCTTGTTCTTCTTCGGTTAGTTGTGGTGGTTCAGACTCTTTTTTTATCACATCCGTTTGACTTTTACAATACGGGCAACGGTCAGCGTCGTTGTCAATAATTGCTCCGCAGTATTTACACTTCATAAATTTTTCCTTATTTTGATTTTTGATATTCGTAGGCGTAAAATTCAGCATCGTCTACGATTTTTCTTTTTGCCACGTCGGGCATAGCGCGGTATGCGCGTAAAAGTTTTTGCTCGTCTGCTTTTAGTTGGTCAGTTGACTGACCGGAAGAAACAACGTTCCCGAAGTCATCTTCTCTTCCAAGTAAATAATCCACCGTTACGTCATAATAGTCAGCAAGTTTAACTAAATCGTTTGCTGATGGTTCAGAGCGTCCTTGCTCCCAGTTGGCGTATGTGTATCTAGGAATATTTAACGCAAGGCTTACTTTATTTTGCGATTCATTTCTGATTTCGCGTAATTCTTTAATTTTTTCGCTTATTTGCATAAAAATACCATTTTTACAAAATTATAGCAAAAAATGCTCAAAATGTTTGACATTGAGCAAAATTTACGCTATTATATAAAAAAAGAGCAAAAACTGCTCAATTTCTTTTAAAATTTAAACACATGGAGAAAATTTGATGTTTTTTAGAAAAAAAGTAGAAGAGAGAGCCGTAGACCTGTTTTTACTTTGCGGAGAGGTATGGATTTAGTAGAAAGTGTTTTGGCAATTATAGCAATTGTTTTTGGATTGATTACAAGTATCAGTGGGCGCTTTGATTGTGATACATTTACAAATATATGCGCTTATGTGGCTATTGCGGCGTCAACATTTTGGATACTCTACATAGTTATTTCAAATATAAAAATCGTTATTTTTTAAAGGTCGATTATTTTGCAAGGAACGCCGTGGGGAATATTAAAAGTTACTTTTTTGTCTATTTGTTTGTTTTTCATATAAGAGTAACAAAGAGTGAATTTGCGAGTGTTTACGCACTCTTGATTTAGTTCAAAAGTGAAAACTAAATCGGTTTCTTTTAGGGCTGGAATTTTTATAGTCTCGTTAAATAAAGAAGTGTTGTCGGAAAAGGTCTTAAAAGCGTTTTGTACGACAATCGGGACAGAATTTTTTTCTTTGCTAGAAAGAGCAAATATTTTTTTTGTTTTATTGTATTGCAACGCTATATTTGAAACACTACCTTCCATAGGTGAAAAATTAAAAGCCTTAAATTTTGCAACAAGATACATGGTTTTTTTTAATCGGCTAAATACATATTGGTACATCACTTTTGAAGTCGGGTTTTTGGAAGATAGTGCTTTTATTAATATTTTAGGATAAGAAGTTTTCTTTTGATGTATAAACGAAATTAAAGTGATTAACAATGTAGCGGCTGCGATTACCTGTGCTAATTCTTCACCAGTAATTAAAATTTCAAATGACATAATGCACCTCCGGGTATTTTGTGTAACTCACACTTGACTTTGTCTTTTTTTGTTGTTTTATGTGGTAATAAAATTATAGCAAAATTATAAGGCAAAGTCAAAGTTGTGGGTTTAGTAAAAAAATTTAAACACATGGAGCAGTTTGTTTTAAAAAATCAAAGAAACATAAAAATGTTTAGTTTTTGGGAAAGGGTAGTAGAGATTATTTTAATAATACTTTTAATCGGTCTAATTTTATTAGGTTTGTGTTTGATTTTGGGTATGTTCGGGGTAATTGAATTTACGGTTTCGCCGTCTGATGACAAATACGTTCCGATTATAATACCAAATTTTATACCTATTTTAACTTGAAGGAGAAAAACATGCAAGAAAACGAAATTGAGTTTGGCTATTTGAAAAGGTTTTCCATATAAATATACTCCAAATGTTATCGGGCGGAGAAATCCGCTCGGTATGCCCTGCACGGTTGGCGTTTTATCCGGTTCAATCCCGGAGCAGGGCTCACTAAACCCAAAAAATATTAAGGAGAAAAACTATGATTAAAATTGAAGGCGAAAACGGCATCGTTTTAAGTAAAGTTTTAGAAATTATTCAGGAACGTTGCGGTTTAAAGGATAGAAAAGAAACGCTTAAACGTGTTATTGATGCGCTTAAACGCGACAGCATGATATATGCAGTATGCGACATGATTGACTGGATTGACCAGGAACAGGAAATCAAACAACGCGAAGAACACCCGACGACAGGCGACCCAGACGAGCACGTTCATCAGTATAATTCTAGCGGTGAGTGCGAAATTTGTGGAGCGATAGAATACGGCTCTCCGTTGTACCGTGAAATTTACGGAGGCGAGTGATGGACCAAATTGCGTTATCGTTGTTTCTTGCGGTAATTTGTTTAATACTTGCCGTTAAAGGCTGGATTTATCAAACCCGTTGCGAGTTTTTAGAAGCGGAAAATAAAAGGCTTCTTGCGCAACGCAAAAAAGCCAGTCAGTCAACTGACCGCTATGTGGAGGGTGAGTGATGAAAGACGTAATGTTAAGTATTCATCCAGAGCACGTTGAAAATATTTGTACTGTAATAGGCGAAAAGAACGGTAAGCCGATTTATAAAAAATCAATCGAAGTCCGCAAAAGCCGTCCAAAGATAGAAACGCCGTTTAGGGTGTTTATATATATGACCGCAGGGAACGCAAGTTATCCGATAAAGATAGACGGCTATCCGTATATGTGTCATAACAACGGTGGACAAGACGTTATCGGCGAATTTGTTTGCGATAGAATTGACGAGTATAATTATCGTTTAACTACTTTCGAGCAGGTGTATGATAGGCGGCACTATATTTCAAAATCAGAACTAGAAAACACATGCTTATCAATAAGTGAAATAAACGATTATTTAAAAGGAAATAAGGCTTATTTTTGGCATATATCGGACCTAAAAATTTACGACAAACCGAAAGAGTTAAGCGAGTTTTTTCACGCCTGCAAGCAACCCAAAGGAACAGATTGTTCGCAATGTATTGACCGCAGAGAAAAGACCTGCTACTCAATCAAAAGACCGCCTCAAAGTTGGTGCTATGTGGAGGGTGAGTGATGGAAAGTAAAATAATAAAAACTGCACTAGGTGCTTGCGAGAATTTTAATTGCAAAAAATGTCCGTACAGCGAAATAGGGTGCAGGCAAGAGTTTTTTAAGGACGTATTAAACTACATAGAAAAACTAGAAAAAGAAAACGTAAAATTACAAGTCCGCTTTGAGACGATGGAAAGTCAATGCGCGGCATTAATAAAAGAAATACAAACCAGGGAGGATAAAAAATGAACGGAAAAGAGAAGAAGGCAATAGACGGCGCGCTCCGTGAAGCGCAAGACAATAATAATCAAGCAGTTATAGATTTCTTAAAATCGAACTTTGAGTTTGACGGTGCAGGGAACTGCATCGGGTTTAATGAAAATAAAATCAAGCACTTGAATTGGTACGCAAAAAAGCCGGAGGAAGCATGAGAAGAAAAGAAGACCCGAATTATATGGATAGAGTTGAAGAAAATCTTAAAAGCCTTAACGTTGGCGACAAGGTGAGTATTCACGATTGTTTTGAAGCCGACCTTTTTGAAGGGCAAACCTTTACGGTTACAACTCCACCATACGACGTTTGTGGAACGTGGTGTGTGTATTTAAAGGGTATCGGGTGCTTTGATATTGGGCGACTTAAAAAGGAGAACGAAAATGAGAGAGCGAGCAAAGCAAGCGTTGCAAAGGCTTAAAGAGAAAAACAAGGAAGTCGAAAAAGAATTTAACGAGTACGTTGAACTGCTGGAAAAGGAACTTGAAATACCGAAAGAAATTGCAACTAATTTAGTGGCGGACGAACTTGTAAATCGATATAAAAAAGAACTTATATTACACAGCATATTCAGCAAGATGACGCTTGATAAGTACAGCGAGGTGATAAAAAATGGTGGTGCAGATAAGGATTGAAGGGCTACCAAAAGACGTTAGGGTGGCGCAGGATTATTTATCAAAGTGTTGCGAAGTTATAACTGCATCAGAAAAGCATTACCGCAATCGCGCTCCGAGTAAATCGGTTCGCGCGTATATGACGGTAAATATTCCCGGTCAGTCAACTGACGGGATTACGGCGGGAGAACTTGAAACCGCCTATACAAAAAGCAAAGAAGAAGACTTAATTTAAGGAGAAATAAAAGTGAAAGAAATGACAGTAAAAAATGAAGTCAATGATATGAGCCTGTCGTTTGCAAAAGATTTTATTAAATATACGAATTTAGAAATTAACGACATACATCGCAAGGCTTTTAAAATCGGTTTTAGGCTCAACGAAGCAAACGAGTTCGAGTATTACAAACCGCTTGGGTACAAGGATATTTATGAACTTGCAGAGCACGAGTTTGGCTTTAAAAGCACTACCACGAAAAACTTAATGGAAGTTAATCGAGTTTACAGCGACCATCTAATGAGTACTATTTCTAGCGGTACGCATGTTAGAAAATACTCGATGGAGATTGACCCAAGATATAAAGATTATACTCAGACTCAACTTGTGGAAATGTTGCCCTTGTCAGAACGAGAACGTGCTCACGTTCCGCTAGACTTTAAAACTCCTGATTTAAGGGATTATAAAAAAAGTTTGAAAAGTTGGAGCGGTGGTTGCGTTATCGGGTACGCAGAAGCGATTGAAAACCCAAGAAAAGCAGTTGAAGCGGTCAGGGAAGTTCGTCGGAAAAGCGAAGAATCGCAAACTAAAAACTATACAGCCGAAGACCATACTGCGCTGATGAAAAGTTTAGATAAATTTATTAAACCGAAATCAAAACCCGTCGACGACGTTCCGCCCGGGCAGTTATATTTGGACGACGATGAAAACGTTACAGAGTTTCATCAAAGCAGGGAAGATGTGGATGCGAACAAATTATTTAGGTCCGATGAAACTTTTGATAAACATGAGCAAAAAGCGGAATTGATAGATTTAGAGTTTAGGCAACGCCCTGCACTTTTGAAATTAAAGAACCGCAAGGAACGTGAAGAGTTTATTAATGACGAAAAGAATTTTCCGATTTTGGTATTGAAAAACGACGAATTGGGATTAACGGTTAAACGTCTTGATTTTGCTAATGGTGCAATTTTGTACAGGACGGAATCTTATGAATATTTACCGTGGCTTAAAAGTCTTTCAAAAAGATTGAGGTTTAATTTGGTTGATGATAGCGACAGGGAGCGCCCCAAAACCGCTACGTCTTGCACCGATTATTCGTGTAAATGTTACACGCTCGACGGTACGGCGCTTGGGTACGTTGTCGATTATATGACCAAGTATAAAGACGAGATTTGAGGTGCGATATGATGACGTTACAGCAGTTTATTAACTTGCATCCGAATATAGTTCAATACGACCGCGCAGGCGTTGAGGGAATTGACCTTGACGCTCTGCACGAGCGTATAAATAATTCTAGATTTTTAAGAACGCGTCAGTCGTTCGTGTACTTCGTTAAAAACTATAACCGAATTATAAGCGGAGAGTTTGACGATTTTAAAGAAGATATTGTCGAGGTTAAAATTGACCCACAAACTCAAAAAGAGATAGAGCGCTCAAAAATGTATCTTGCAAACGTTAATACGTTTATAGAAAGGATATCGGAATACAAACTTGGCGAGTTTGAAAGATGGCTTTTAGAACAGGCAGGTAAAGTCAAAGAGTATTTGAAAAAGGCGATTGAGTTGCCTGTGTGGAGCATTACGGCTAGCGTAGAATACAAATTGTTGATTAAAGAGATTAAGGAGTGTCTCGGGTGGATAAAGGAAAATGGCGGAAAAACAGCCAAGGGATGATAATTTCACCCGAAGCCGCAAAATCAGAAATGCTACACGCGGCGCGTAGGGCGAAGAAACATAAAACTAATAAAGATAGTTATACCAACCGCAAATTGACGCGTAAATGCCCAAAATGCGGTGCGGTAATTAATAATAAGAAAACAATGCATCGCAACGATGCACTAGGTATTTACAGGGATTTTACGACGGTATTTATATGTGGCGAGTGTAACGCTGTTTGGCGTAGCGGACAAACCATAAAAGTATGGCAACGCTTAAAGCAACCGTCCAAGGCTATATCAAATAAAGAGTTTAAGAAAAAATTACAAAATGCTTTCTGAATTGATAAGGGGATTATTATGAAAAAGAAATACACGGCGCCATTAATACAGATTCAATCGATTGAAGAGATTGAGTATTGTGTGTTTTGTGGCGTGCGCTGCCCTTGCGCGTATGGGTGCGCGTATAGCGCTGGCGAGGCGCAGGTTAACGAGTGCTTAACGGTTTTAGGACCGAGCAAATAAATAAAGGAGGTAATGCTGGATGAAACGTTGGATAATCATTATAATTTCTATTCTTCTCGCAGTCGGTATTGGATTTGGCGTATTTTTCGGTATAAAATCTTGCAACGATAAAGATGCAAGCAATCCGAACAAAACTGAATATGAAATCAGTTTGATATCCGATTCTTACGCAGTCGGCGATACGGTGGTTTACCGTGTGCTAGTATGCTCTGACGTTCAAATGGAACGCATGGTTTACGTTTTGAACAACGGCGAAGAGCAGACTATCACTTGCAAGGCTGGTGAGTCAAAAGATGCGAAAGATACCGTCGGTAAGGGTAAGTACTTTATCGATACCGACACGGAAGTTCTTGATTCAACGAGCATGACGGCAGGCTACTACACGCTTGTATTCTATACATACGATGCAGAAGGTACCCGTTACGCAATCAACGCTGACCCTGTAATATTTAAACTTACAGTAAGTTAAGAACGAAACACAGCCGACAAGTAAACGCTTGCCGGCTAACGCTGTTTATCGGTCAGTCAACTGACCGTTTGAATATATAAAAGAGGAAACAACAATGAAAAAGAAAAGAATTATAGGTTTAATCGCTGCAACGTTATTGATGATTTCAACGATGTTTTTTGCGGCGTGTGGCTTCTCGTTTCAGTTTGACGGTTGTACGACGAAAAAGCAAAGCGGAACAATAACCGCTGAACCAGACATATTGCCAGCAAGTACTTTTTCGCTTAATATCGAAGAAGTGGAAGAACGTCAATCGTACTATTATGCGATGTTTGAAGGCGAGATACATTTTGCATATTATCCTGAAAAGATAACCGTGCGCGTTAACGGTACCGAGAGAGAAGTTGTGCCTTCATCGGTTAAGTCTGGCAACGGATATTATACGTTTAAGTTTGAACGCCAGGGACTGCTTTTTGCAGTAAACAAAGGCGAGCACGAAGTTCGCGTGTTTGGATTTAAAGACGGGGTTAAGAAAGCAAAGCCTGAAAAGACTACTCTATATGCTGATGACGATTATTTTGTCGGTATTTTTTGTTCCGCGCCTAATTATTGGGGAGACTGGGATGACCTTGGCGATATAGTTGAAGACGAAACAACGATTGAATATTATTGGTTCGAGGCAATGGATAAAGAAAGCAACTGGACACCGTTTTATTAATTATTGAGGGTATTATGGTAAAGAGTAGAAAGAATTTAATAATAACGTTAGCGGCTTTGTTTTTGGCTTTCTTGACGGCTTTTTTGGGTTCGATACTTATAACGCCAAACAAAAATGCATATGCAGTTGACGAGAGCGGCAACCCAACCAGTTCAGACGTTTTCTTTGCTGCACCGCGCGTTGAAGTTGACGACGTAGAGCATATAACGTTTAGGCTTTGTGTTTCCTGGGAGTTTATAAACTCGTGTACGAAAGAACTAGTATATCAATTTACGGTTAACGATAGCGATGCGGAGATTACGAACAAGAGTTACATAGAATCTAGTACTGCTTATTATGGTATAGACGTAACAGTCGCTTTTTCTGGCGTTAACGAAAAAATTCAGTTATCTTGCAATGTATTATACGATAACGATTATGGCTCAGGAACGTATACAGCAACTTCGTCAAGTTGTTCTGCTATTGACATGTGGCGCGACTTAGTAGATAGTTCTGATTTTGAAATGTGGGACGAAGAGTCTAGGCAGTATATAGTTGAGCAAGTTGAAAACGCTAAGCCGATAAGCGACGATGACGTGTATTTTACACCAGGCGCAAGTTTATTCGTGTCGGACCTTTCTTTATTAATGTTTAGGTTAAATATTAGCACAACCGGTTACGAAAAAATATCTAATATTGAAATCAAATTTGATACTGACGACGGAACGCTTGAAAACTGTTCAATCGATTACACATTACTTACCGTTGATGACTTTGACGATTACGGCAGTTATTATTGTACAGACGTTACCGTAACCGTTCCTTACGTTAAGCAAGATATAACCCTTTGCGCGACGGCAACAGATAACTCGGGCGCGACCGTAACGGTAAAGAGTAGCGCTCGGAGTATATTGAGCATATTGCGCAGTATGAACGACGCTGATGCAGTTGAAGATTACTTTGAGGCTATGCCTAATACTTTGGCTACCGTTCAAAAAATATTAGATGCAGATGCATCGGGATATTACCTAAAAGCCGAAAGTGGGATTTACAGTAATATATTTAAGTGGGCAATTATTGACTCGTCCATAGGGGCTGGCGACGATGGGTTTTATGAGAGTGTAGAAAATACGGTCGTTCCGATAGATAACGCTAACGTTATTTATCGAATTAAAAGCCAATACGGCATTTATAGAGACGTTGAGTTTGAATTTTCTTTTTTACATAACAACCGCGCGAAATCAATCTTTTTTACGATTGAAGATAAGATAATCACAATCGATAACGATATATCAGACGTAATGCCTACTATTGATTATGCATACTGGGCGGATAGTCAGTATTATTATTTCACTTTTTCGTTTTTAGACGATTTAAAAGCGATAGCAACTGATTTAGAAGTAGAATCCTGGCGAACGGATATAGATGCAGGGATGGCTGCAAGCGATACTGAATATACGAATTCTTTACTTGCTGAAATAGAGATGCTTAAAGCGCAGTATGACGCGCAGGTTGCGCTCGTTACCGAAAAAGAAACCGAAATATATAACTTGAAGCAACGCATTAACGAGATAGAGCAACAAGTTGAAGATTTGCAAAACGAAATAATAGAACTCAATGCAGCACACGCGGCTGAAATTGAAAGATTAAACGAAGAGCACTCACTTGCAATTCAAAAATTAAACTTTTCACATAAAGCCGAAATATCAAGTTTAAAAGAAAAGCACGCTGACGAAATAGAGCAATTAAACGCCGACCACTTGGCAGCAATGAATATAGTCAATGCGAATTTAGCGGCAGTTACAGCCGAACTTGAAGCGGTTAAAGAAGAAAAAGCGAGCGTAGAGGCGGCAAAGGATGCGCTTGAAGAAAGTCTTTCCGGCGATAATTCGGAACTGATTGCGGCGTACAACAAATTAGTTAACGCCAACAATCAGTTGAACAAACAAAATAGCGAACTAAAAAAAGAAAACGAAGAACTTAAAAAGCAATTAGCCGAAAAAGAAGAGCAATCCGGCTCGGGTTTTTCTGTCGGTTGCGGAAGTATAGGCGGTGGTTCGGGTAGTGGTTCGGGCGACGGCGGTATATATTCGACGTTAATGCTTACCGCATTAGGACTTGCAGTCTTGTATTTGGGGGTACAACATGCACGCAAGAAAAATAAAGTACAATAAAATATTTTCATTTATCCTGGCGATGCTTTTTTTCGTCAGCGCTTTAAGCGTTTGCGATTTTACGGCGCACGCTGATGCGAACGTTTACCCGTTCGATAATACGGACGTTATGACCGATTTAGAGAGTTCTGACGAGTTCGTTCTTTCCGATTATTACTGGGATAAATACGGCATATACCGTTCACCAGAACTCGTGAATTTCGTCGAGTGGTGTTATTCACCGTTTCAACCCGACGACTTCGCGCTATACATATACTTTTATAATCCGCAGGGAGTTGATATTGACGAGGACAACCCGTCAAACCGAATTCAGATAGCATCTGCATACAACGCTTATCCGATTACGCGCGAAAGCGTTCCGTCGGATTATTCGACTTATCCGCTCGTATTTTGTAGTATGTCTACGCGCGAGAACTACGAAGGGATGTTTTACAAGTTTCGCGTAGTTGACCAAAAGGGCGCGGACGGGCTTTATATCCAGGACCGTGTTTATTCTGGTGAACGTCGTTATGACGTTTCAGGCGTAGTGCTTGCCGATGAAACTGGCGACGTCAAAGAGTTTGGCGTAGGCGGAACGTACTATTTCAGCGGTTACGCTGCTGGTTACGGTCCAAACGAATTTTCGGAAAGCACGTTGACAAACACGGGCTTTCAACCGCTCGAAACGATATCGCTCGAAGTACATCCTACTAATTATAGGACAGGTTCTTCTAATGTAGGAGCGTATCACCAACACGATATTAATAGCGTGTATTTTAGCGTTCCCGAACGTTATTTTACCGAATATGGCGACCTTCAAAAAATCAAGGCAGAATGGTACGAGTATAAAACGAAAGAAATTTTGATTATAAAAAATACGTCTATGTACAATGCGGTAAAGCCTTACATAGGAAAAAATATTGGTGATTACGCAAGTGGTTTAAACTGGGAGTTTTATAATAAAAGGACGGACCAAAGTGATTTAAATCCCTCTGGATATTATGATTACGAAACTACATATAATGTGAAGAAAAATACTAGTGTAGTTGGTACCAGTAAAGACGTTGAAAAAAATCAAATTAATACATTGTATTGGGTATTGTCTTCTAGTAATGGAAAGATTTCGTCTAGTAAAATTGTAAACTATATATATAATTACGGTACGGGTTCTTTGCTTGCGGGGGAAAGAACTATAAGTGAAGATTTGTTTTTGGATAGCGTAGACGAAGGGCGGACGAAAGGCTATAACAGCAAAGAGATTGATGCCAACGCCGAATTTGACTTATTGTCTTATGACAGCACGCATGATTGGGTGCAAAAATTTAGAGATTATGGTTTTTTTGCGCCGGAAACTGGCGGAACACTTGAAGGTGTATTTCCGGTTGTAACTCTTTCAACCGACATAGAATATGAAGAAATGTCAGACAGCAACATATCGAATACGTTGCTTATAAATCTAGATGATGCAGCCGCGTTTAAATCTTTTTATAGTAATGCAAAAGCAAATGACGAGAGGACTGTATTATTTAGATTTGCCAATACTGATTATTACTATGAAGGGTTGTATGAAAATGACCGCAATGCCGTTGCGTATGTTTCGCAAAAAGGCGATAAGTCTGCGCTTGCACAAATGTCGGTATTCTTCGATTTTAAGATAATACACTTAACCTTTCAAAAAGACGGAACGTTTAAGGTGATTCCGGTAACGCAGAACCCGATTGACGTTATAAACGACATAACGCCAACACCAGGGGCGGAAGCGCCTGACTGGTGGAAAGCCTTTGTTGAGTGGTTGCTTGGCTTGCTTGAAACAATCGGCGCGTGGGGCGCTGCAATCGTCGGTGTCGTTGCACTCGTCTTAATAATCACGATAGCGCTTAAACTATTACAACTTGCGCAGGGCGCAGGTAGTGCAGTATTGCGAATAATATTTATACTTGCAATATTAGCCGCGGGCATAGCCGGTGGTTATTACGTTGGTAAATTCTTCTTCGATATAGTGATATCGCTCGGCGGACTTTGGTGATAATACATGACAAAAGATTTGAGTGATTTTTTGAAAAAGCCGTCAAAACCGATAGAGGAACCGCAAAAGACTTCTTCGGTCAGTCAACTGACCGAAGAACCAAAGAAGCGTATATATACATGCGCCAATGGTAAGACGATAACACTTGACGACTTAAAGCCCGAAGACAAACAAGATTACCAAAAGCGATTTTTGCCGCTTGGAACGGGTAAAGGTTTTAAGCAACGCTATAAAACAAAGTACACGTTTCACGAAAAGCAATATCCTGACGTGTATCGCAAAGAGCCTGAATATATAACCAAATTCAAGGCTTACGACCCGAACGCAGGACTTAACGAGCGACAGATAGAGTATAAGAAAAACGTCGTTAACGGCGCAACGTTGCGCGAGCCTTTGCCTAAATATATTAAAAGCAATAATAGGCAAGGCTTATCGCGGTTTATCTTTATAAACGAAATTCGCGCCTGCAAAAACGGCTTTTTGTATTACACGGTACCGCTACTTATAAACTTTATATTTCTAATATTCAATATATTTAAATATAACTTTTTGGCGAACATGCTTTTTTCGATAGTTGCGCTAATAGATTTTTTAATAGCGCGCAGTATTATAAAAAGCGACCACGCACTATTTGTGAAAGTGTTGTTTTTCGTACTTCTGATAATCGGGAACGTCGCGCTCGTCTATCTCGGTTCGTTTATACCAGGATTATATAAATTAATATATCTACCGTATACGATTAAACTTTTTTTAATAGCGGCAGGGATATATTATTTTGGTAAATTCTACGTTGAATTTATGATATGTTATACGCAAGACTGCAATTTAGATTTTGGCTCTACGGTCCAAGTAAACGCCGGTAAGCCTAGAAGTGGAAAAACGTCGTCCGGCGTACATGATGCGTTTATCCTAGCAAAGTTAAAATGGAATCAGTTGCAGTATGATTATAAGATTTGGCAAGGCAAATCAGACGAGATTATTAAAAGGGGCAACCCAGACGAACTGCTTCAACTCGAAGAGATAAGACTATCTTATCAGTTCTATATCATGCGCAGGTGCATCCCTTGCTTGTGGTCGGTAATCGGTATATCCGATAAACAAGGGCGCATGGCTCATAAATTAACGATTGAACACATAAAAGGACTTGAACGTCTTCCGCTCTATTCGGTCCTTCTGATTGACGAAATCGGCGCTTTGTTAAAGCCAGAAGACGGCTTAAACAAGAGCGGATTTGAAAAGCCACTTGACGTAAGCGACATGTTTAGACTTGGCGGACACTATGTAAAATGGGTGGTCATAGGCTGTGAGCAAGACTTTAACCACATATATATAGACTGCCGTCGTGTAGTAGGCTTTAATAAGGTCATATACGGGCAAGAGTGGGTATGTCGTCCGACGTTGCTATATGGTATATTTAAGTTTATAAAGTTATGCATATCGGAGTCTTTGGATAAAGGTATGAAGAAGCAGCCTAAACTAGCGGCTTTTATGTATAAGTTTGAAAAGTTCGTCCGTTCAATCGGTTTTCGACGCATTAGATATCAATATGCAGGGAATACGGAAACGGGCGCAAAGGTCCAAGGTTCTAACGAAGAAAACAAGTTTGAGTCTATCGGACGAGTTAGAACGCGTTGGGTACCATCTACTTTGGTTGCTAATTATGACGATAGGGCGTATAAACAGAAATATCCATCATATTACGATAAGACTATTAAGGGCGAATTACACACGGCTCTTCATATTGACGGGGCTGACGAGAAAACGGACGTGTTTGTAAACACGACGACTGCATTGTCAGAAAAAAGACAAGCAATTCAAGAAGAAATCAAGAAAATCGCGTAAAGAAATAAATTGCCAAAGAAGCGATATGCGGATATATCCGGAAGAGCGTGCTCTCCGAATATACCGCATACGCTCGGCGGAAATTTATTTTAGCGATTTTCGTAAGCGAGAAAGAAAAAATATATGCGACGGCAAAGCAGTCGTATAAAAATTCAAACCGCTTAAAAAAATAAAATAATGTTTATACCTAATTTAAAAACTGAAAATTTTTGCCAAAGCGTAGAGACGGCAAAAATTTTCCCAGGCTTCGATTTAAAAAATTTGGGTGAGATATGGCAAAAGTTAACGTCTACGATTTATCGATTTTTGGAAACCGACTTGAAAAAATGAAGTCGGCTATGTTGCTTTTAAATATCTATATACAAAAGTGCGACGAATTAAACCGTATTGAACTCAAAAAAAAGGACCTTGCCGACGTTCTCGGTAAGTCGCGCCGAACCATAACAAACTGGATAATTATTTTAGCGAAAAACGGTGCGATAAAATATAAGTATTCTGGCTCAACGCGTTTAAATCCGTTTTTTTCGTTCAATGGAACGAGTGAAGATTATGAAAAAGCGCAAACCGAGTGGCGCAACTTTAAAAGCGACATTGAATCCGCTTGACGTGTTGACAAAATTTTTTTAGTATGGTACAATCCGCTATGAGAGAGAAAGGGCAAGAAAAAAGAGAAAACTATTTCCGCACGTTTTTATACGACGGCGCAATTTTATCAGGGAGATTTGGTTTCCCGGTGCTTAAACGAACGGACTTTATACCGCAAAATCCGTTGTCGTTCGTAGAGAGTAGGACGAAACGACGTTTAGATAATCGGTGGCTTCATTTTTACGCAGAAGACTTGAATTTTGAGTGCGTATGGACTAATCCGAAAGGATACATAAAACTGCTCAAACGCTTTGCCGGCGTTATGACGCCTGATTTCAGTCTTTACGGCGATTTACCGCGCGCGTATCAAATATGGAATTGTTTTAGAAATCGCGCCCTGGCGTCGTGGATGCAACGCTCTGGTGTCGATATAGTACCGTCGGTCAGTTGGTCAGATTCCGACAGTTTCGAGTGGTGCTTTGATGGTATTCCGCAAGGCGGAACCGTATCGGTATCGGCTAACGGTTGCTATTATAATCCATTTAGTCGTCAGCGCTTTATTGCCGGCTTTGAAGAGATGCGCAAGCGTATTCAACCTAACGTCATCGTCGGCGTTGGCTATATACCCAAAGAACTGCGCAAGACGTCAGAACTGATAATTTTGCCGGGTTATTCCCAGCAAAGGGCGGTGCGTGAAAATGGGTAGTGGTGCAGGTTTTTTTGAGAAAGGCATATTTAATTACAAGCAGGAAGATTCTCATTGCGGTGTTAAATTATTAATAAGACTAGATAATGGGCACAAAAATTGCCCTATGTACTCACATAGTTCAAAAATGTATGCACATAGAGATACAGAAAAAAAGGTTACGCAGATAGCCGTCTATGAAAATAGAGTAAGAGTATACGACATAGATTGGGGACATGACCATGATTCTTTTAAAAAAGGCGAGATACATATTCAATATTATAAAGACGGGCATAGAGATAAAAGCCGACCGGCAGAAAAACCAACGCCCGAACAAGTGCAATTAGTAAAAGAAATTTGTAGGAGATGGAATAATGAAGAATGACGAAGGACGCGTGTATTATCGCGGAGGATATACTTACGAGGAAATGCTTCGTGAAATGGAAATCGCATATGATTTTGAATTTAAATATAAAGGGAAGCGTTATAATATTACAGAAACCTTTTCTACAAAACATAAGCCTTGCATAGTTAGGTGTTATGAACATAGCAACAAAGAAGAAGCGCTAATGTATTGTGATACGTTTGAGGAATTACTTAATACATATAGATTTGAGGATGGAGTGCTATTGCTCGATGCGCTTAAATCAGACGATATAAGCAGTTACTAATAAACAGTAAATATACAACCGACGTCGCAAGACGTAAAAGCGTTTCCTTAAAACTACATAATGAAGGTTGAGATAGTCGCGTCCGGCTCCTTCTTAAAAAAAGCCGGTGGGTTGGGTGTCGTAGAACACAGAGGCAGACCTTGTGAGCGACCGGATAGAAGAACAGCCAAAAAATCTATATGGGAAACGGTATGCGGTTATGATTCCGCCGCGCTAGTCGGGAAGGGCGCGTAAAAGATGCTACACGGGTTGGGCTTGCCTGGGAAACCAAAGAGTCGGTAAAATGTCGCGTGGTTGGCAAGACGTGGCGAGCGGAAACGCATAAAAGATACCGAAACGAAGCAAACGACGGGCGCGCGGTAAACGCAGGTTCGGAAGATGCGAAAAACTACCCTCTCGAAAATGTATCTCACAAATTCGAGGGGGTAGTGTCGGCTTTTTACGATTTCGTAAAGGGTAAACTACGCCCACTCGGGGCTAACGGTTCCGCAGTGTATCAAGAGCGCGAGCACAAGTCAAGCGTTTTATAAAAAGATTTTTGCAAAAAGAAACGTCCGTCCGTTCTCGGATGGCGAGCCCGTAGCCGGCAGCGCTGTCTTGCATCACGTTCTCTTGTTCTCGTTTAAGGCGCAGTCAGTTAACTGACCGAAAAATAAGCCCCCGGTGAGTGCATCGAGCGGATTTTTGTTTTTATGTGTAACGTTGCGGAAGATATTGAAAAAGGCATTGTAATATTTGGCGAATTTTCGCGAAGAATTTTAAAACGTTAGTATTTTACTGCGTTTTCTATAATGTTTTTTGGCTTCAAATCCCTCTTTCTCCGCCACGGAAAAGGACACCCAAAAGATGTCTTTTTTTCGTGGCGTTAAAGTAGGTTGATTTAAGGGGAGCCATAGTTCTGACGTCATATGACGGGCAATCTTGATGGGCAAGCCCACCGTAGCGAAAGCGTAGGTGCGCTCCCTCTTTCTCCGCCAACAAATAAAGACCATCAAAAGATGGTCTTTTTTGTTATATAAGGTAGAAGTGGGAAGGATAATTAAACGCCTATAAATATGCAAAAAAAGTAAACAGGTGAAAAATTATTGTAATTATTAAAATAATTTGGTATAATTACAATTAAGCGTTCGGTAACGGTGCTGAACACTTGACCTAAAAAGTAAAGGAAAGACGGTATGAATTTAGTTATTGTTGGCGTAGGCAAAGTTGGTGAGACTTTGGTTGCAAACTTCATTAATGAAAATCACGATATAGTTGTCGTTGACGTTGATAGCGACAAAGTTCAA
>JAFVTK010000045.1 GCA_017503265.1 Clostridia bacterium
ACTTTGTCAATATAAATTTGATTTTTAAAATATTTTTATATATAATAATATTAATAAAAGTTTTTTATATAGGGGTTTTATGCGGTTTATTAAAAAAATATGTCTACTTTTAGCAGTGATCTTAATATTACCAGTTTGCGCGTGTAAGGATACGGCCGTTCCCGTAACCTTTACGTCGTTTAACACGCAAATAATAATTGCCGGACAAAGCAAACCTATTACGAAAAAAGTAGAAAACCAAATAAAAGACCTGTTTTCTTCACTCGAAAACGAGTTTGACCTTTCACTTGAAAATTCGTTTACGGATAAATTTAACCAAGCGAATAATGGTGAAACTATACAAGTTTCAAATACCGCACTTGAAATTCTAACCGCCGCAAAAACGGTTTACGAAAAATCTAGCGGTAAATTTGACCCCACCGTTTATCCGCTAGTTAGTTTATGGAAATTTGCTCCGTATTCATATACACCAAACTTTGAACCGCCGTCAGACGCACAAATTGAACAAGAACGGCAAAAAGTAGATTTTGATTTAGTTACGATTAACGCCGAAAATAATACCATTAAAAAAGAAAATGAAGACGTGAAACTTGATTTAGGCGGTATAGTAAAGGGTTACGCCGCTGATAAGGCTGCGGAAATTCTATCACAAAACGGCTATAACGACGGTTACGTCAGCGTGGGCGGAAGCAGTTTATATTTGCTTAAAGTAAAAGAATTAGGCGTACGCCATCCGCGCAACGTTAACGACGTAATTATAACCGTTAACTGCAACGACAAAACGAACCTTTCGGTTTCCACAAGCGGTGATTACGAGAAATACCACGTTAGCGCAGACGGAACTCGTTACTGTCATATTATCGACCCTATAACTGGATTTTCCGCCAACACGGGTATTGCAAGCGCAACGCTTATGGGCGTAGAAGGCGTTAAGGGCGACGCGCTCACTACCGCGCTGTGTTTATGTAAGTACGATAAAAACAACGCGGATAACGAACTTATAAGGTTTCTAACTTTGATTAAAAGTGATTACCCCGATTGCATGATATTCGTAGTATACAACAACGGAACTGATAAACTGTTGATAACGAATAAAACGCAAGACGTTGACTTTGTCTTGCGCGATACTGATTATAAAATTGTTACGATATAGATTTAAGCCGTAGACTGTTAACGCCTACGGCTTTATTTTTATTTCCACTCGCCTGACTTACTTGACAGTTTATTAAACAGCGTTTCAATAAGAACTCCAAACACAACGGTTGCCAACACCAACGCAAGCATAGTTGCCGTTTCAAAATAAATTTTAGACGTGTTTAACATATATCCTAACGAATACGCGGTTTGCGATATTACTTCGGCTGCCACCATCAACTTAAAGTTTAAGGAAATTCCGCTACCTATACAACTAAAAACCATCGGCATTATCATAGGCAGTTCTATTTTTAAGAACACTTTAAATTCATTTGCGCCGTCCACTCTACCCGCTTCAACCACCATTTTATCAAGCGACGAAAACGCGCCGTCAATTTGCGTATACGAAGTGGGCAACACTACAAGCGCCGTTACTATTACTGGCGCTATTTTTGAATTCGTCCAAAAAAGCAACAATAAAACAATGGCAATGGTAGGTAAAGCGCGCATAATGCTTATTAAAGGCGATACGGCGCTTTTAACGTATCTAACTTTTAAAGTAGCAACAGCAAGCGCAAACGCAATCACAAATGAAACAGTAAACGCCACTAGACTTCTAAAAAGAGTATTGCTAAACGCGCGATAAAAATCACGGCTTTTGAATAGCGCAAAAAACTCTTCTACCGTGCTTTTAACCGACGGCAGAATATATTGATTATCAATCGTTTTTGCTGCTCTCCACCATAAAATAACTAGCGCAAATACGACGACTACGGGCAGTATAAAGTTTAATATCTTATATTCCTTACCTTTCATCAGTTTACGCAAAAAAATCATCCGTTACGGCATTTGCCGACTTATCCGCCACAGCCTTAATTTTGTTTATATAATTTAAGACCGATTGCTTTGCTTGTGCCGCGCTTTCGTAATAAATCTTACAATTTGCAACTACGGTAGAAGTAATATTTGCCGCAACTAAACTCGGCGTTACGCCTTCAGGCAACTTTCCGTTCACGGCGTTAACGGCAGCTTCGGTGTTCTGCGTTACCCACGAAACGTTATCGGCAAACATATCTTTTATTCCGTCAACGTTATCTTTGTATTGATCGTAAACGCTTTTTTTCACCATTAAAACGGCTTGCGGATAGGACTTCGTTTCGCCGTCATATAATTCTTGTACGTCAAGTCTACTCCACGTTTTATCGGGCGCGACGCTAGTAAGTTTGGTTGCCGCAGGTTCGGGAAGCAAACCGACGGACAATACACCTTGTTTAAGCATAGGTATCATTGCTTGTGCATCCGCAAAATAACTTAAAGTTATCTTACCGTCTGTTGCAGTATCTCCAACTTGAACAACGCCGTCTAAAAGACCGTTATCTGATAAAATTGCCCTTAGCGTTAAATCAGGCACTAATCCTTGCCCTATTACCCCAACTACTTTGCCTTTCAAATCTTCAAGAGTGTTTACACCGTTACTACTCATTAAGTAAAGATTTCCGTGGGTTATAACGGCAGTCATAACGTAAGGTGAATTTGGATTTGCCTTATAAAGTTTACTTGCGGCGTTTACTGGCATAACGATAAAATCGCCTTTGCCTTGGCTCATAGTGTCGCCTATATCATTTGCAGATACGACTTTATAACTCACTTCACGCTCGATACCGAAATTTTCATTATCATTAATAAATTTTGCAATAGCAAGCGCAGGCGCGCCGTCGGGCGCGTAAAATTTAAGCGAATTATCGTCAGGTTGCTTACAAGCAGTAGAAAACACCGTAAGCAAAGCCAAAACAAACGTGAAAACAACTGTTAAAAACTTTTTCATAATATATACTCCTATATGATTTAACAAATAATAACGCCCTTACCAAAATATAAGGTAAGGGCGGGACGTGATTTATCAAGGCGTTTGCCTTGCTTAATCCTTTTCTTTATCCCTTTACCGTCAGGCGCACCTTATAGTTTAGGTATTTACGAATACATTGTACATTATACTTATAAATTTGTCAATTCTTTTTTTACACAAATGAACGGGCGGCTACATATAAATGCAAACCGCCCGTTTTTATCGCGAATATTTTTTCCGAGTTGCTTCGCCACCGCGTATATGCCGCTCGGCGAGATTTTTGTCGAGTACTTTCTTAACTTTTTTATAAAGTTCTTTGTCTATAATTTTAAGTCGTTCGGTTACGTCTTTATGAACGGTAGACTTGGAAAAATGAAATACTTTTGCCGCTTTTCTAACGGTTGCGCCCGTGTCGGCAATATAGTTTGCTTCGTCTACAATTCTTGACAAAATATCCTCTCGCAAAACTCTAACCCTCCGTTATGGAATAGTTATCATTATGCGAAGTTTCGACAAAATATGACTAAATTCGTTTAGTTATCATCTTTTATATCTTGCTCTACGTCGTTCTCTAGAACTTCTTTTTCGCAAGTTTTATCCTTTCTAAAAAATTCAATCACGTCAAAAGATAAAACGAAATTAAAAAATTTCTTTTCTTTATATTTATTAGCCAAACAGAATACCCATTTGGTTAAATAGAAAGCGGCAACCGCGCCTATCGCGCCAGCAATAAAACCCGCCACAACGTCCGAGCCGTAATGCACTATCAAATAAACCCTGTCAAGCCCCATAACAAGCGCACCGATAAACCCTACCCAACTCCACTTTTTATTGCAAGTCAAAAAAAGTGCGGTCATTGCAGCCATTGCCGCGGTAGTATGCCCTGACGGGAAAGACGATTCGTCTTCAAAGGGACTTCCGACGTATTCCCAAAACGCCTTATAGTCTTCGTTTGCAAGAAACGGTCTAGGGCGGTTAACTACGTTTTTTAATACGATATTAGTAATAACTGCACCACAAGCAACCGCAAGTAACATACAAACGCCAACCTTTCTAGTTTTAACGAACAGCATTAAAATCACCGCCGTCAAAAGGAAAATCATACCTTTATCACCCAATAAAGATATAACTTTAAACAAAGGCGTTAAAAATCCGCCTGCCGCTTTTGCCAAGCCGTGCGTAAAATTAAACACACCTGCATCAAATCCGCTAAACGCGGTATTTAGCCAATTAACCATATTATTCTCCCTTCGTATAAACGTCGTTCCACTTATCAAACTGAAACGCAACGTTTTCTTTTGTGTGCGCGTCGCTTGATAAAACAAACTTTGCGCCCCTATCTTTTAAATATTTATACATTTCTTGCGTGGGATACGGCTGTTTTATCCAACCGCGCGAAATTCCGCCCACGTTAATTTCAAAAGGTTTACCCGTCAATAAAAGTTTATCCGCCGCCCTTTCCCAAGCCGCAACGTAACGCGGGTTTTCCACATCAAAATAACGGTTACCGTCGTTAAACTTTTCAACCAAATTAAAATGCCCGATAATATCTGGGTTGGTTTTTTCCACCACTTCACCGACTGCTTGATAATAATTTTCAGCGGCAAGTATGAAATCACCGTTAAAACAAT
>JAFVTK010000046.1 GCA_017503265.1 Clostridia bacterium
CTATTCATACCGTAAATACGATAAAAGTCGTATCCACCGTTGGTGCTATTTGACATGTAGAAACCGTTGGTAAAAATCATACCCGTATTGCCAAGCGGAACGTGGCTAGAATAACCGCCGGTTGGCGTAAGCGTTACGTCCGCGTTACCCATATTGCCGTTTATATTATTTGCAAAATACGCAACAGTCGGCATATTGTTACCAGTAAACGTAAAGTCCATATAAGTACCAACGCCGTAATCACCCGTAAGTGCAACATAACTATTATCTATACTGGTTATTTGATAAAAGTTCCCTGCACCGCTAACGCCCCTACCAGCAAGCGTTACCGAACCGTCCGAATTGAAGGTTGCATCACTTGAAACGATATCTGCGCTTGCCGTATAAGGCTTAACGTAAGTGAAATCAGTCGTAGTTGATGAACCTTTAACAGAACCGTAAATCACGATATTTCCTGCAGTAATAGAACTAGTTAAAAGTCCCGTGCTTTCTCTTATAACACCAACAATTTTTTTATTTTCAACGTCGTAAAGCGTTGCATCAATCCACAACTCGCCTTTATTGCTAAATGTACCAACAGTATATTTAAAGTTTGTTGATTCGTAATCGTTTCTTAAACCTGTTTGTGTAAATGCGTTATAAGCAGTATTCTCTGCATCATACGTTTTATTTATTAATGCTGTCTCTGAAACGAACTCTTTCAACGTATCTCCTATTGACGTATTATTTAAATAAATTCTATTTGGTCCGTAAACCATAAAATTATTTCTGCACGCATTAGTTATTGCAGTTTCGTTTTGACCATGGAAACCATTAGTGATAAGTAAACCTTTTTCACCAGTGTTAACACCCACAGCTGTACCATTCGAACCAGTATAACTAGCATAACCACTCATATTGCCGTTAACTTTATCAGCAAAGAACATTACTGATGGCATATTATTACCAGTAAAGTAGAAATCCATATAAGTACCAACGCCATATTCACCAGTAATCGCAATATAATTGTTGTCCATTATTTTATCTAGTGTTTGAGAAAAATACCCTGGCGCAGTAACGGATCCTACACTATTTATGCTTGCGCCGTTAGTAGTTAAAGTTGCGCCTTTTGAAAGCAATGCGCTTACCATAATATTACCGTCTTTTGCATAAAGATTTTTATATCTTTCCCCTTCGTAAATAAGACCTTTTGGGTCGGCAGAAACAAAATAATTATCACCACTCTTTTCAACCGTGTAAGGCGAAGTATAATATGTGTGATTGTTTGCAATTTCTATCGTACCATTATTATTTTCAACTACTGCAACACCGTCAATAAACGTTTTAGCAATTTCTAAACCTTCTTCTGAAATTACGCCATACGTTCCATCTGATAAAATTTCACAATGGTCGTCGTCTTCTTCTGCCGTTCTATCAACGTAAGTATTATACGCTATTTCGTATACGCTTCTTGCGTTATCCGTTTCGTTATAAGGTGCGTAAGAATAATATGCGCCGTCATACAAAGTAAACTCTGCATTTTCAAAAGTGTCTGCCGTTACTTTTATGAACGCCCTAGCAGAAAACTTTCTGTTGTAGTTTGATTGACTGATATTTGGAATAGTCATCTTGAAACGATAATTTTCGCCAACGGTTGATATTTTTGATGCTATTGCATAATAGTCATATCCGTTTAGCGGTGCGTAAGATGAAAGGTCTTCGATAGTGAACGCCTTATCATTCTCTTGCGCATCTCTTACCATATCAGTAGGAACTGTCATCATACCAAGTTCAACTTTAGTTACGCCTTCAGTTGCAACTATTTCGTCATAAGCGGTCTTGTCAACTTTAGCCTCAAACCTTAAACCAGAATTTTCAACGCTAGTTACGTTTACGCTTGCGCCAGCCGTCATCGAAATTATACTACTGTCATCCGCTTTAACGGCAAATCCCATAAAACTTTGAGCACCGAAAGTAAACGATATAACGCAAACGATAAGCATCATTTTGATTAATAAATTTTTCATTTTATACGTCATTTTTCCGTCCTCCTTATAGTTCGCCGATACCGCCGATTGAATCCCCATCGCCATCAATAAAATTGTCATCATCAAAAACGCTAGCTAAGATGGCATCGTTTTTAAGTTTTAAAAACTTAAGTTCAACTGTTACATACTTTTTCTTCATTTTTTTACTCCTTTGAAGAATTTTTTATATATACGTAAGCCCTTACGTTTTGCTTATTTTTATTCGGTTCTACCGCCACGATCATTAGCGATAGCCCTTTAATTTCAAAAAATTTTATATTATTTTAGCGGAATAAGATATACCGCATCGCCCGCTGACAAAGTATTGGTATATTTGCCGTCACTTAACTTTTTATAAGTCAAGTTTCCGTCGCAAAGTTCTGCAACGTGCGTATAACCACCATCAAACTTAACCGTAACATTTTCCGCAGTTCTGCCATATTCGCCGTTTGCAGGGTCGATTACGTTTTGTAACATATACATATAAAGTTCGTTTTTAATGTCCTTTAACTCGGTTATAAACACAACGTCGTTGTCAAAGTCAACGTTTTCGTCTTTAATAAGCGCAAATTCGTGCGTATTGTCAAATTTAAGCGCAGAATTAGTAACCGTTGTTTCGCCAGGGCCGCTTAAATAACACGAAACGTCTCCGTTTGGAATAGGCGCAGTATAGAACTTTCCGCCAAGATAATTGTAATTCAATATAACGTTTGCCATTTTTTGCGCGTCGGCCATGAGTTCTTGCCCGTAATAGTAAACGTTCGTTTTTTCACCTGCGGAATTTAAAAAAGTTGTGTTTTCAGTCCAACCAGTTCCACGGGTTTCTGCTATTTGATAAGTGTAATAATAGAAATGGTCATACCCCATACCCATAAGTGATAGCAGTTCCATTTTCATCTCACTTTTTCCAACCGCTCTGTAAATATGGTTTTGTCCGCTGTAAAGTTCAAATGACTGCAAACAGAAACTTGCCTCTATCCCATGCTTATTCGCCATTTCTTTAATGACCTGTGCCGTAGAATAAAACTGCCCCGTTATACCGTTACCGCGGAAAGCATAAACGTCTGAACTTATTCTGTTTGCGCCCGTCGCCGTAATGTAATTTTCAATATATGCATTGTAGGCGTCGGTCATATTTTCAAACTGACCTTGCTTGCCAAACCTTGAATATACGCCGTCATACGGTAAAACGTTAAGGTGAATATATATATCTTCTTTGCCTAGTTCTTCCGCCGCGTCTTTTACAGCCTTATATAGCTTACCCATACCATTTATATAAGTATAGTCGCGTTCATCAGATACCCTTACTCCGTAAAAGCAGTCGTAATTTATATAGTCTTCAAGATAAGACTTAACAGTTTCTTTAAGTTCTATTTCCGTTTTAAATCTACAACTAGAACTTTCTCCCACAAGACTATCTTTAAGTTCTACCAGCGCGTCTATTCTTTTGTCGCAAAGTAAAATTTTATCTATCCCCACAGAAAGAGCCGCATCCCACGCACGTTTGCAGTCGCTAGTTGACCATTCTTCTCCACTATAAGATGCCGTTCCCGACAAATACAAAATCGTAAAACCTGCGTCTTTGTAGACGGTATACCCTTCTGCATTTCTTTGGTCAGGGCCTATCGTTAAATAGTTCCCGTCCATTTGATAAACGCCCGTATTCGGCCCAGAATATGCTGAAAATTCATATTGCTTTGCCGTTGCGCTATAATCTGGGAGTTTTGGCGTTTTTTCTTCTGCACAGCCACTAAAAGCCGCAAACGTCATAATCGCCGCAAGCGAAGTTGCTAAAACGTTTCTAAAAGATTTTTTCATAATTTTTCTCCTCCCTTTTACGCCTGTTTCGTATAAGGATTGCCGTAAGTAAACGTCGTTGAGTTCGTACTTCCCTTTACGCAACCATATATAATGATGTTGTCGGCAACCACCGTCGAAACGTCAATCGAAGTCGTATATTTAAGTTCTGCAACGGTTTTATTCGTGTCTAGATTAATAAGAGTTACATCAACCGCTAATTTACCGTTATCGTTGTAAGTGCCTACCGTATACTTAAATTTAACGGTTGAATAATCGTCCATTAATCCTTTTTGAGTTAATGCGTTAAAGTCGGTATCCTTTCCGTACTTTTTAGAAAGAATGTAATTTTTATCATCGCGGTAACTGCCTGATAGTGAACTTTCCCTATAAATCCTATTCATACCGTAAATACGATAAAAG
>JAFVTK010000047.1 GCA_017503265.1 Clostridia bacterium
ATGTTGTACTTTTCTTCAAGTTGTTTAATCTTGCCATCTAATTCTTTGTTTTGATAAGCCCAGTAACCGATATGTTTTTCAAAATAGGTTACAAGATTGTCTTTCTCAAAGTCGTTAATATACGGCTTGTAAATTTGCAACTGTTTCATAAGTTCAACTGCTTTTTCTTTTCTTTGTTCTTTTGTTGTTTTCATAAAATATATCTCCTTTAAATATAATTTTCTAATTGTTCAAAGTTTTGTCCGATTTTGCGAAGTGTTTCTTCAAAGCCAAACCACGCAAGTAAGTTTTGATTATAATCTTCTATTGCAAGTGGGTCTTCTTTATCCCATTTATCGCCAAATAATTCAGTAGGGGAGTAAAGTCCTGTGCTTTCCATAATTTCATAAAGTAGAGTGTTTATCTCTTCTTTGTGCTTAACGTAAAAAGCGGTTGTTTGGTTGTAATAAATTAAAAAGCCAACCGTTCCCGATTGGCATCCGTGATAAGGCACGTCAGTAAATATATTAACTTTGTTGTCGTAATTACTCCATTCGTCCAAAACGTAGTTGTAAGCAACTTTTTGTAGCAAAGTAGCATCTTTTTTAAGTGTTTTAAGGTTTTTAACGGTTAGTTTCATAATTAATTCTCCATGTCTTCAAAATCTTCAATATATATTTTTGTTAAAGAGCAACCGTATTCAAAGTAATTACCGTTTATATCTGAATATATTTCATAATCTGCGATACTTATTTTTCCACGATTAGTAACGGCAAGTGTGACGTTATTATCTTCTAAATTAACAATGTTAAAAGTGATAAACGCTTCACCGTCATAATGTTGATATTCCTTCATAGGCGTTAAAGTTTTCATTTGTATGCTCCTTTTATTTGGTTAATTTGAACCAAATAGAGTAGTCAAGTTCAATTTCTCTTGTATCAAAACTACCGTTCTTGGTTTCAACTTCAATTTCGCGTATTTCAGTATGATTACCTTTGAATTCATCTTCTTTGCCAATAATAGCGTGGCAATTTTTGATGCAATCTTCAAAAACCCTGATATACGCTTTTTGGTTTTTACCGTTACAAGCAATGATTAAATCCGTGTCAGTGATATAACCTATACCTGTAACTTTGTTGTGTTCAAAATCGCTTGTTCTTTTGATTGAATAAACAACTTTCTTCATTTTTAATAACTCCTTATTTTTGATTTTCGCCTTTCGGCAGGGCATACTTATCACGGCACGAAACAAAGGAAATATAAATAAAAGTATAATGTGTTTAACAAGAGTGTCGGGGGAGAAGACAAAATAACTTTTTTAAAATGAAAAAAGCCAGATAAATATCTGACTTAAAAAAGTTATTTTAACTTGTTAAACACGCTGGGCTGTGATAAGATACGACCTAAAGAAAGTCGAAAATATGGAGTATATTATATAATGTATTATATTTAAAATAAAAAACTCAGTTAAACCAAAGTAGGTTCAACTGAGTACAATCTGGCGGAGAGGAGAGGATTCGAACCTCCGATAGGTTTCCCTATACACGCTTTCCAAGCGTGCACATTAGACCACTCTGACACCTCTCCGTCAATTAATCCGCAAATTATTGTAATATATTTTTAAAATAAAAGCAAGTTAATTATGGTGCGAATTTAAAAAATAATTTTTAAAAAATTTTTCAAAAAAGTATTCACAAAAACATTATTATATGATATTATAATTGTAATAAATATTAAAGGAGGAGTTGTTTGATGACTTGGTTTAACAAACAAAGCCGTTTGGTGCAAATACTTTTACTTCTTATCCCCGGTGTTAACTGGATTACCGAAATCGTTGTCAGATGGTCAACGTGGCTTAAAAAGGGCGGTCTTTTAAGACTGGTTATTTGTATCCTCGTAACTATACCTAGTGGTATCGTTTTAGGTTGGATAGATTTAGTATGGGTATTGTTGTTTAAGAAACTGTTTTTACAATAGATAAACACTAGTAAAATCGATATAAAGTCCCGAATTATTCGGGGCTTTATTTTTTAGCAAAACACAAGATATTGTGGTAAATTTAAAAAAATTAAACAAAATATGGTGTGAAACCGTTGACAAACTACAAGTGGTTGTGTTATATTAGATACGCTCACATTTAAGGGATAATAATAACGGAGGAATAAATAATGTTTCAGGTTAAAAAGAGGGATGGTAATTTAGTAGAATTTGATATGTCCAAAATAAATATAGCCCTTTCAAAAGCGTTTAACGCAAAAGGGGTTAACTACACGGCGGACATTTTAAATACTTTAACTTTGCGTGTTACGGCAGATTTTCAAAAGAAAATCAACAATAACGTTATAAGCGTAGAAGATATTCAAGATAGTGCCGAAGTCGTACTTATTCAGTCTGGTTACGTTGACGTTGCTAAAAGTTATATACTTTACCGTAAGCAAAGGGAAAAAGTTCGTAACATTAAATCAACGATAGTAGACTACAAAAAGGTAGTTGACGATTATTTGAAGGTTGCAGACTGGCGTGTTAAGGAAAATTCAACCGTTACCTATTCGGTTGGTGGTCTTATCCTTTCAAACAGCGGTGCGGTTACTGCAAACTATTGGCTTTCAGAAGTTTACGACGACGAAATCGGCGACGCGCATAGGAACGCGGATATTCATATTCACGACCTTTCAATGCTTACCGGTTATTGCGCAGGTTGGTCGCTCCGTCAACTTATTAAAGAAGGTTTAGGTGGCGTTCCTGGCAAGATTACTTCTTCACCTGCAGGACACCTTTCAACTCTTTGCAACCAAATGGTTAACTTCTTGGGTATTATGCAAAACGAATGGGCAGGTGCGCAAGCGTTCTCGTCGTTCGATACCTATCTTGCACCGTTCGTAAAGGTA
>JAFVTK010000048.1 GCA_017503265.1 Clostridia bacterium
CGTTCTCTGAACTTAACGACCCGATAGACCAAAAAGAAAGATTTGTTAAACAAGTTGAAGCAAAGCGTGCGCGTGGCGGTAACGATGCAAAGGTTGACGAAGATTTTGTAACCGCATTAGAGTACGGCTTGCCTCCAACGGGTGGTTTAGGCTTCGGTGTAGATAGGCTAGTTATGTTGTTGACCGATAGCGCGTCTATAAGGGACGTTATACTGTTCCCAACGATGAAACCCAAAAAATAAAAACGCCATATATACTGCGTGATACGCGCAAACCTTGCGCATTTATTTGGTTGCGTACAGAGACGTACGCGCCCGACATAAAGTACTCGCTTTGCGTGTCTAACTTGTATCTACGTCGTTTTTGAATAAGACTAAGTAGCGAGCCTTGAACTGCTTGTTTATAATCCCTTATTTAAAGGCATTAAACAAGATTTAGTGGCGAGTTTTAACTACAAAGTTGACCTGTGGGTAACTGATAACTTATAGTTCATAACTGATAAAAGGAAAGATATGGATAATAAAATTACAAAAAGAAGATTGTCTGACTTTTTGGCTTACGAGTGGATTATGATGATAATTATAGCGGTTGTCGCTATGATTGTTTGGGAACTCGTCTATACTATGGCGGGCGTAAGGCTTTCAGTTGGGCAACAATTTAAATTTTATTTTGATGAAACCGTTTACGGCAATTCTTCTGCCGTCGTTAGACTTTTAGATAAAGACCAAACGTTGAGTTACGATATTTTGGAACTTAACGCAGAATCGTTGTCTAGTGATTTTAACGTGCTTTCTACCAGACTTTCTATACAGGAAGGCGATATTTTAATAACCGATTGCAAATACCCAACAGAAGGGGCTGAAAAACCCGAAGAAGTTGAAGATAAAAAAATCCGTTTAAGAACTATGGTTGACAGTTACCACGGCTATTCTTACGAGGAAATGTTGCTTGACGCAAAAACTTATTTGCGTAAATATATGTTAAGTACTTATGAGAATAGTGATGCCGTATTTAATTATGTACAAGACGGAATATTCGACGCTGAAAAGATTGAAAAATCGTTCAGGTCAAGGATGAAAAAAGATAACCGCTTCCGCAAAGAAAGCGACAAAAAAATCGGTATAGGTTTGGAAACGCAAAGGATAGAAAGGCTTTATAAAGAAGTTGTTGATTTCAGTAAACTTTTAGAAGATGATACTGAAAATTTATTCTACCGTTACACTAAATATTCGCAGTCGCGCGACGCGCAAGAAAAAGATATCGACAAACAAGCGTGGGCGGACTATATGCAAAAAGAAATTAATCGATTGACGGATAAAGGCATAGCGGGTACGGTTAACAAAGAAACTAACGAAACCGAATTTATTTACGCAATTAATTTAGGCGCAATGCCTACCGTAGAAGGAAAGACTAATCCGTCTGATTTGTGTACTATGAGAGACTCGGAAAGTGCGGAAAACGTATGTATAATGGTGTTTGATTTTAGGTCGTATCATCCGCATTTACAGTTTGAAACCATTTCGTTTATAAATACGATAGTCAGGAATTGCAGTACGCTTCTTGACGCATAGGGATAAAGATGAAAGGAATTTTCGTAACTTTTGAAGGGTGTGAAGGGGTTGGCAAATCCCGACAAATACATCTTTTAGAAGAGTATTTAAAAAAGAATAACGTAAAATATTATCTTACGCGTGAACCGGGCGGAACGCCCGTTTCAGAGCAAATTAGAAACGTGATTTTAGACGGTAAAAACGTTTCTATGACCGACGAGTGCGAAGCGCTTCTTTACGCTGCTGCGCGCGTTCAACTGTTAAAAGAAGAAGTTAAACCCCGTCTTGATAGGGGCGAGTTGGTGCTTTGCGACAGATACGTCGATTCTTCGCTTGCGTATCAAGGATATGCGCGCGGACTTGGCGTGGAGTTCGTTGAAAAAATCAACGATTACGCGATAAAGAATTTTATGCCCGACTACACTTTATTTTTAAAACTTACGCCCGAAGAAGCATTTAAAAGAAAGGGCGGAGTTGATAAGACGGATAGGCTTGAACTTTCGGGTATGGAATTTCATCAAAAAGTATACCAAGGCTATTTAGCGCTTGCCGAAAAATATAAAGACCGCTTTATCGTTATAGACGCCAGCGGTGAAAAAGAAGAAACACACGCAAAAATAATTGCAGCCTTAAAAGAAAAAGGTGTTATATGATAGACCTTTATTCACTCGTTAAAGAAACGGGCGCGTTTAAGACGGTTAAAGGTGAAAAGGAAAGCGGCAGATTGTCGCACGCCTACCTTATACTTACTGCCGACGGCGAAAATTTAACCGAATATTTAAAGATATTCGCTAGGCTTATGGTGTGCAGTAACGGTTCGCCTTGTAATGCTTGTCGCGCGTGTACGCTTATTGAGAAAAACGCTTATTCAGACGTATATTTATATCCGAAAACGGGTGAATCGGTTACTAGCGAAGAAGTTAATTCGCTAATAGAAGAAAGTTACTTAAAGCCTATTGAGAGCGATAAAAAAATATTCATTTTAACGCACGCGGAAACTATGAACGCTGCGGCGCAAAACAAACTTCTAAAAACCTTGGAAGAACCGCCCGAAAACGTTCATATTTTAATAGGTGCAACTAGCGAATTCCCCTTGCTTTCAACGGTTAAGTCAAGGGTAAAAAAACTTGAAATTCCACCGTACGCAAGCGAAAGGCTTTTTTCGGCGTTAAAAGAAGATTGCCCTGACGCGGAAAAACTTTCCGCAGCGATAGCGTGTAGCGACGGGACGGCGGGCAACGCGTTTGCGCTCTATAACGACCAAACCTTAAAAGACGTTACCGACCTTGCCGTTGAAGTTATCGTAGATATGCAGTCGAGTAAAGACGTGCTTAAATATTCTAATAAAATTGCTTTAAGCAAGTGTGATATATCTAAATTTTTGTCGGTTTTAGAATTGCTTTTCCGCGACCTTTTGGCGTTTAACGAAAAGGGTGAAGCGTTTGTAAGCAATAAAGTGGCGTTTGAAAAAATTAAGGACGCAAAAAATTTTAAGATTGGCTCAATACTAAACGCACTTGAAAAAATAACCGAAGCGCAAAAGCGCAAAAAATTTAACGCAAATTCCACCATGTTAACCGAGTGGTTGTTGTTCCAAATTTTGGAGGGAAAATATAAATGGCAAAAATTATAGGCGTAAAATTTAAAAACACCGCCAAAGTATATTATTTTTCGCCCGCAAACGATACCGACGTTTACGAAGAAAAATCGGGCGTAGTCGTTGAAACGGCAAAAGGTTTAGAGTACGGCACGGTGGTTTTCGGGGTTAAAGAGATTGACGACAAAGAACTAGTTCATCCGTTAAAACCCGTTCTTCGCAAGGCTGATGAAAAAGATATAAAGACGGTTAAAGATAACGAAAAGAAAATTCCCGAAGCAATGGAATTTGCCGAAGAAAAAATTCGTGAAATGAAACTTCAAATGAAACTTATCGGTTGTGAGTATTCGTTTGACGGAAAAAAACTTGCTTTTTATTTTACTTCGGAAGGTAGAGTGGATTTTAGAGAACTCGTTAAAGTTTTGGCAGGGCGTTTTCACGTTCGTATAGAACTTCGCCAAGTTGGTATACGCGACGAGACAAAGATGCTTGGCGGTATTGCGCCGTGCGGTAGGACTTGCTGTTGCGCAAGTTGTATGAGCGACTTTGGTAAAGTTTCTATAAAGATGGCAAAAACCCAAGGTCTTCACCTAAACCCTGGCAAGATAAGCGGACTTTGCGGTAGGCTTATGTGTTGCTTGGAGTATGAAAACGATTATTACGCCGAAGTTTACGGCAAAATGCCCAAGGTTGGCGGAACGGTTGGCACACCCGAAGGTCAAGGCGTGGTCGTTTCTAACGATATGCTTAAACTTATTTCAAAGGTAAAAATAGCAAAAGGCGACGGTAGCGAAGTTTACAAAGACTTCCCCGTGGATAGGCTAGACTTTAAGAGAGCGAAAAACGGAAACGGCAAGGGTGATGATGACGACGATAACGTTTCCGAAGATATGAAAAAAATTTTAGACTGAACGATTTACAAACGTAAAAGTTTGTGATACAATATATGTATAACAAAAGGAGGTAAACTCTAATGGCTTATAAGATTAGCGATAGTTGCATTTCTTGTGGTGCATGTGCAGACACCTGCCCCTGTGGTGCTATTAGTGAAGGCGAAACCCAGTACGTAATTGATGCAGAAGCTTGCATGAGTTGCGGCGCTTGCGCGGCTGGTTGCCCCGTAGAGGCTATTTCGGAAGAATAAGAGTAGCAAAAAGAAATGACGGTGCGAAAGATGACGCACCGTCATTTTGAATTTAAAAGGTTTTTATGGAAAGAATTGAAGATTTGGGGAACGGCATAAAGATTTTCCAAAACGACGAACTTTATTGTTTTACGTCCGACGCGATACTTTTATCAAAGTTTGCGCGCGTTAAGTCGGGCGACGTAGTTGCTGATTTTTGCTCAGGTAGCGGTGTGGTTGGTTTTAATCTTTATAATCTCAATCCCGAACTAATAAAAGGCGTAACGTTTTTTGAAATGCAAAAACCACTCTACGATTTATCGGTTAAAAGCATTTTAGAAAATAAATTGAGTGATAAATTTTGTGCAGTTAATAAAAGGTTGCAAGATTTAGGCACGGAATACGCTGGTAAATTTTCGCTTATAGTATGCAATCCGCCTTATATGGAAAAGGGCAGGGGATTTATAGACGAAAAAGATTTTATTGCCGTATGTAGAACTGAACTTTCTTTATCGCTTGAAGAGTTGGTTAAAGCAATTTCTACTGCGCTAAAATTCGGTGGGCGCGTCTGCATGGTGCACCGCGCAGATAGGCTTATTGACGTTATTACTGCGTTTAAGTCTAAAAATATAGAACCTAAAAGATTGCAGTTTGTTTCAGGCGGTAAAAAAGAGCCTTACCTTTTTTTAATTGAAGGTGTAAAAGGCGGAAAGAGTGGACTTAAAGTCCATAATACCATTATTAATTAAGGGGGAATTATGCTATATTTTGTAGCGACACCCATAGGGAACTTAAAAGATATAACGCTTCGTGCGCTTGAAGTCTTAAAATCGGTTGACGAAATCGCTTGCGAAGACACTAGGCACACGCTTGGACTTTTAAATGTTTACGATATAAAAAAACCGCTTTTTTCATATCATAAGTTTAACGAGCGAGAAGCAGGCGAAAAGATAATTGAAAAGTTAAAGGCTGGTAAAAATATTGCAGTCGTATCCGACGCAGGTATGCCAGTCGTATCCGATCCAGGAAACGTGCTTGGTAAGATGCTTATTGAAGAAGGGCTTGACTTTACGGTAATCCCCGGCGCGTGCGCGTGTGTTTCGGCGTTGGTGCTTGGTGGGCTTGACGCGTCAAGGTTTTGTTTTTTAGGATTTATGCCACAGAAAAATTCTGAAAGAAAAGAGTTTTTGGAAAAGTATAAAGACCTTGATATGACGCTTATTTTTTATTCCGCGCCACACGACGTAAAAAAAGACGTGGAAAGTATTTTTCAGGTTTTTGGCGACCGCCGTGCCGTTGCGGTTAAAGAAATAACAAAACTGCACGAACGCGCCGAAAGGTTTAACCTTAAAGACGGACTGCCAACCGAGCCAAAGGGCGAGTACGTTTTACTTGTAGAAGGTGGCAGTAGAGAAAACGGAAATTTAAATCTAACTGAAAAAGAACA
>JAFVTK010000049.1 GCA_017503265.1 Clostridia bacterium
GAATTCAAGGTAAAGTTCACCCACCCAAGAGGAAAGCTTACCCGTTGACGAGGTCTTGATTTTATCAATAAACCCGCCTATAGTACCGTTTTCTGCATTTGGGCATCCTGGGATTCCGTATTTCATACGCTTAATGGTTTCTATTTGTTCTGCTGTCGGTCCACCGCCACCGTCACCGTAACCGTAGCAAATTAAAACGTTATCCGAAACGTGTTTATCCTGAAAACGCTTATATGAGCCTGCCAAATAATCAGGCGTAGCGTCCGCATTATAAGTCGTAAGGCGTGGGTTTTGAGTATGCGCACTTTGACAGGTAATAAAATAAGTAAAGACGGCTGAACCGTCAATACCTCTCCAATTAAACACGTCGTGAGGCATTGTATTTCTATCGTTCCACGATATTTTTGAGGTTATAAAAGTATCCACTCCCGAAAGCTTAAAAATTTGCGGAAGCGCGGCAGAATAACCAAAGGCGTCGGGTAGCCATACGATATGACTGTCTATCCCAAACTCATCTTTAAAAAATTTCTTGCCGTATAAAACTTGACGAACAAGACTTTCTCCACTCGGTAAGTTTGTGTCGTTTTCAAGCCATAATGCGCCTTCTACCTCAAATCTTCCTTCTTCAACCCTTTTCTTGATTTCGTCATAAAGGGCGGGGGCTTCTTCTTTTACAGCCTTATAAAGATAAGGTTGTGAACAAAAGAAAGTATAGTCGGGGTATTTTTTCATATTTTCTATAACGGTTGCAAAACTGCGTTGAGCCTTTTCTCTCGTTTGAGCAAACGTCCAAAGCCAAGCAACGTCAATATGTGTTTGACCTACCATAGTACACGTTGCAATTTGTTTTTTGCAATAGCCCTTATAAAACTCTCTATCAAAATATTCAGTCGCTTGCATTATCGACTCTTTATATTCTTTTGACTCTTTACTTCTAAAATCAACTAATTTTAGTGCTTCATTTAAAAAGTAAAGAATATCAAAATATTCTTTCGAAGATTTATCGGTAAAAGATAAAACGTCGAAAGGAACTTTCAAATCGTAATATAATCTTTCAGTTGACTCGTCTATTTCGCATACGGTTATAAAAAACTGCAACGCTCTAAAACAGTCAAAGCTAGTATATCCATAAATATGCAGGTCAAAATCTTTATCGCCTACTATTTCAAAATACCTGTGATTTTGGTCTATACCCTGAACTATTTTACCGTTTACATATACTAAAAATTGGGGATTTTCAAATGCCCACCCCGTATAATCCGTATTAAACTGAAAGCGCAATCTCTTGCCTTTTAATTGCTCGGTAATAACTACTTTTGTATAAAACCAAGCGTGAAAATCGGGCGTTCCGCCCCAAAGCGAGCCCTCTTTAAATTCAGTCCACTCTCCGTCTTTTAAAGAGGGGACTTTGCTTCCTTTTTTGTAAGGCGTCTGCTTATAAAAAATATTGTTTAACGGATACTGCGCCTTAATAATATTATCCTTTAACTGTAATATTAATTTGTGTACTCTCTCGAGATATGATTCGTTAGATAACATTTTTTCTTCCTTTTATTTACTGTATCAATGCCTGTAAGGTTGACCTCAAAAAGGTCAACCTTACACTAAATTTTAATTATTATTAAAGATATAAATTGTCTACGCTAAAGGTTGCCTCGCTTGCATCTTTTGGGTTTACTAAGAAACGAAGCTTTGTTATTTTTGAGCTTACGCTACCAAACGACTCGTCTATAGTAACCGAAACTCTAAACCAACCGTCTTCAATAGCCGTAATAGATATACCGTATCCCGACCACTTATCCGTAAGATTTGTCCATGCGTAACCTTCGCCGTTTACCTGAGCGTATTGACCGTTAACGTAACCTACTGTAAATCCAACCCAAGACATATTGCCGACTATTTTAACGTCGAAGGAAATAGTTTTTCCACTTAAATTAACCTCTTCACCGGAAATGTCAATTAAGCCTATATCAAAGTTCCACCAAACACCACTGTTATTTGCAGGTACGGTTGCCTTTGCGTAGCCGTTTGCAGAATCGTAAACAAACGTTCCGCCGTTTACCGCAACAAAACCACATTCATTGATTATATCAGTTTTAGCAGGCTCAACGTATCCAACTAATTCGCCGAGATACAAGTTGTCTATTAAGAAACTTGCTTCGTTAGCGTCTTGTGGGTTTACTAAAAAGCGGAGTTTACCTACGTTTTCTTTAACGCTAGCAAACGTTGTGCTTGGTGCAAGAGAAACTCTAAACCAACCGTCTTCAACAGCCGTAACAGTCATATCAAAACCCGACCAACCGTCTGAAAGATTCATCCATGCATAATCCTCGTTGTTAGGTTTAACGTAACTGCCATAGCCGTCGGCAACCGTAAATCCAACCCAAGTCATATTACCGACTATTTTAACGTCAAAAGTAATAGTCTTTCCGCTAAAGTTTAACCCCTTACCTAAAAGCGCGGTTAAATCTACGTCATAGTTCCACCAAACACCACTGTTATTTGCAGGTACGGTTGCCACTGCGTAGCCGTTTTCTTTCGTGAACGAACCACCGTTTACAGCCACTAAACCGCAATCTTCAATTCTGTCAACCTCTACAGTTGGATCTTCGGGATTGGGCGTTTCGGGTTCTTCTACGGCAGGAATATCTTCAAAATGAAGGTTATCGAGGTTAAATTCAAGAGTTCCGCTTCCGTCAGATGCGTTTAAAGTAAAGTATATCTTGCTTACTTTATTTATTGACGAGCTAAGCGCACCTGCATTTACGAAAACTCTAAGCCAACCGTTTCCTAAATCTTCACACTTATGCGAGTCAGAGGCTTCATCTTTTTTAATCGTGTGCACTTTCCAAAGACCGTTCTTTGCTCCGTCGTTTACGAAATCAAAAGCAAAGAGCCATCCGTCTTTTGTAAAGTTTATATCGAATACGATATATTTATTAGTTAAATCATAAGTCTTATCTAAGCTGATAGCAAAATAAGGAAGATTTCCACTCGTTATAGGCTCGCTTACTTTAAGCGAACGGTTGCTTTCGCCATTTACTGCGCTAGTATCGTAAGTTAAGCCGTCAATTCCACTGTTTTCAATTTCGCAGTTCCAGAGGTCTATTACGCTTGTCACCGTATAAGTTGCCGTGTAGGTTGCGTCACAGTTTACGGCAGTCACTTCGTAGTCCCAACCTGCAAAAGCATAGGTACATTCCCCATCTTCGGCTCTCGTTGGATTTTCGGGAATGCTTACGGTTGCACCCTCTTCATATTCTTCGCTTGATATAACTTCACCGTCGTAATTCTTAAAAGTTATAACGTAAGTATTGATTTCAGGCTTTTCTTCAAAATGAAGGTTGTCAAGGTTAAATTCAAGAGTTCCTTCTCCGTCAGATGCGTTTAAAGTAAAGTAAATTTTGCTTACATTATTTGTTGACGCACTAAGCGCACTTGCATCTACGTAAACTCTAACCCATCCGTTTTCTAAATCTTCACACCTATGAGATGTAGATTTTTCACCTACCTTTATCGTGTGCATATTCCAAAGACCGAGTTTTACTCCGTCGTTTACAAAATCAAAACCAACGAGCCATCCGTCTTTTGTAAAGTTGATATCGAACACGATATATTTATTAGTTAAATCGTAAGTCTTATCTAAGCTGATTGTAAAATAAGGAAGATTATCTTTCGTTATAGGCTCGCTTATTTTAAGAGAACGGTTACTTTCGCCGTTTACTGCACTAGTATCGTAAGTAAAGCCGTCAATTCCACCGTTTTCTATCTTGCAATTAAACATATCAACTACGTTAATCACGTTATACGTTGCCGTATAAGTTGCATCTGCTTCAGCAACGGTTACCGCATAATCCCAACCCGCAAATTCATATTCACATTCGTTTGCTACGGCTGATCTTGTAGGATTAGACGGAACAAGTACGGTTGCGCCCTCTTCGTATTCTTGGCTTGAAATAACACTGCCGTCGTAATCCTTAAAAGTTATAACGTAAGTATTGATTTCAGGCTTTTCTTCAAAATGAAGGTTGTCAAGGTTAAATTCAAGAGTTCCTTCTCCGTCAGATGCGTTTAAAGTAAAGTATA
>JAFVTK010000050.1 GCA_017503265.1 Clostridia bacterium
ATTATAACCATACCTTCGGGAATATTTTGAAGCGCGATACCGCCTGCAATTACAAGCGCTTCGGCGGTGTTACCAGAGCCAAAGCCTACGCCTGCTGCGATACCTTCGGGCAAATTATGTATAGCAATCGCCATAACGAAAAGTAAAATTTTACCTAATTTGGGGTTTTCTTTATGCTTTTCTTCGTCAACGCCAGCAAGTTTATGTAAGTGGGGAACGAGTTTATCAATTAAGTTTAAGCAAATCGCCCCTAAAAATATACCCAAAATCGCAATAATAATACCAAATTTACCGCCGTATTCAACCGCGGGTAGTATTAAGCCTAAAACGGCTGCCGCAAGCATAACGCCTGCCGCAAACGACAAAACTATATCGCTAAATTTATGCGAAATATTTTTAAATATAAATCCTATTACCGCGCCAAAAACGGTTGATGCACCAACACCCAACGCAGTCAGTAAAACGATTTCCATTTAACACCTTAATTTTAAAATTTTTGCTCGTCCGTCAAAGACGGCGCGTTGCAATTTGATAAGTCTTGTTTAAAAGATTGTAACATAATATTAACGGTTAATGCAATTAATATTAATAATTTTTTTATTCTATTGACTAAAAAGAGAAAAACTAATATAATAGGCAATAGAATATATCTTATCGTATTTACAAAAATATCCTTTGGAGTGTTTATTTAATTGATTTGCCAAAATCAACGAGAAGATATATTCTTTTACGCCGTCCTTAAAAGGGCGGCTTTTTTTATAATTCTATTGACATAAAATAAAAAATTGCGTATAATAATAGTCGGCAAAACAAAAAAATTTTTTTACAATTAAATATTTTGATGTCGGGTATAATCGGTAGGATTATACCGTTATCGTGTTTACAAAAATATCCGACGGAAATTAATTGTAAAAAATGTTTTGCCAAAAACTACGAGAAGGTATATTCTTTTAGCCGTCCTTAAATGGACGGTTTTTTTATTATTCTATTGACATAAATTAAAAAATTGCGTATAATATGTTTGCTACAATTTTTACAATTTAATGTTTTACATCAGAAACAAGTGGGGTATAGTCCCGGTAGAACTATACCTATTATCGAAATATCCCCGCTTTGCTGGTGTATGTAAAAATTGTAGCAAATTTTTAACGAGAAAGGTATATTCTATGTGCCGTTCTCGAAAGGGACGGCATTTTTTTATGAAAAAACTTAGCAACAGAAAACTTAAAAAACTACAAAAAATTTATTTTAATCGCGCGTTACGGGATATATGTTTTAGAATTCACGATTATCTTACTTTGCACCCTGAAATACGCGAAACGGAAAAGGGGCAGTTGTTACATAACCTTACCGTTTACGTTCATATGAAAGCCGCCGACCACGACGTTTACGGTATGCAGGCTTGCATTTTAGACGTTATGAGTTACAGGCATATAGAAGAAAAAGAAGATATTGAAAAGTATAAAGGGTTAGTGGACGCTTTGCTAGAACAAGACTTATCCTTATTTGAAGAGTTTTTAAATGTTTCAAAAGAAATTAAAGAAAAAACGCCAAGACATTTGAAAAAATTTAAATTTAGCGAAAAATTATAAAAGGAACGGAAAAATCCGTTCCTTTTTTCTACTTATTATCTTTTAAACTGTTGCCGAGATAAGTTCCAAAAGTTATGGTTGACTTTTTCTTTTCACCGCTTGAAGATCTGTTATCTCTTCTACCGCCACGGTTATTTCTTCCACCGCGGTTCTCTCTTCCGCCACGATTGTTTTTTCCACCGCGTTCACGGCCACGGTCAGAATTGTTTCTGCCTGCGTTATAGGGTTTAGCAAATTCGTCTTTGTCGTTCGGTACGATTACAACGTAACGATTTGGTTCTTTTCCGTCGCTCTTGGTGGTAACCGTTTCGCTACCAGATAGGGCAGTATGGATAATGCGCCTTTCATACGGACTCATCGGCTCTAAAATAACATCTCTTCTCATCTCGGTTGCTTTTTCTTCAAGTTTATGCGCGAGTTTTACGAGAGTTTCTTCACGCCTGTCGCGATAGTTTTCACAATCAACAACCACTTTTTTATAATCTTTTTTGCCGATATTAAGGCATGCGCCTGCAAGCGTTTGAATAGCGTCTAAAACTTCACCGCGGTATCCGATTACCGACGAAGAATCTTCCGTGCCGAGCGTTATTACCGTGCTGTCGCCGTCAGAAGTTAAAGTTGCTTTTGCATTTAACCCCATAATGTCAACGATTTTTTGTACGAATTCAACCGTTAATTCCGTTTCGTTTTGTTTTTTTACGATTTCAACTACCGCTTTGCCTTTCAATATTCCGAATAACCCTTTGGTTGGTTGTTCAATTACGGTAATTTCTGCTTTTTCTTCGGTGATGTTTAATTCTTTAAGGCCGTTTGCGATTGCCTCGTCCACCGTCTTACCTGTAAATTGCATTTATATTTCCTCCGTGCGAATTACGCATTATTTAATTCTTCCGCGAATGTGCTTTTTTTGGTCAGCCGTTCCCGATAAAAAGTCGCCCGTTTCAGGTTGATCTTTTTTCTTTTTATCAGCCTTTTTCTCTACTTTTTCTTCTTCCTTTTTAACGTAAACTCTTCCGCGAATTTTTTCGCTATTCTCTTTTGCTTTTTCTTTCTTAAATTTACTGTCGACGATTGCGTTTATTAAGAAAGTCGTTCCCAAACTTAAAAGTGAACTAAGTATAATATATATTGAGAACGCTGACGTGTACATGAACGCGAATATTGCCATCATAATAGGCATCATCCACTTCATCATCTTTTGGGTTTGTGCGCCTTGTCCGTCAACCGTTTGTAATTCCATTTGCGCTTTTTGTGTTTTACCCATAACGATTTGTGAAACGAGTGATACTGCCGCGGTTAAAATTACAAGTATAAAATATCCGTTGGGAGCAGTTGTTTCTTCGTCAAGATGTTCGATAAGTTTTTTATACCCGTCTTTACCGATATCGTAACCGCTGTAACTGTGGGTTGACTTAAACGTACTCCAACTGCTTTCAACAGCGTGCTTTGTGGGACTGTCGGTAACCCAAATGTTTTTAATCCATAAAAACGAAGATTGTTCAGCGCGGTATCTTTCCGCTGCTTTTACGCTTTGAATATCGTTTATAAACGCATCAACAAATTCACTTTCAGTAGGTAACGCTTTATTAACCCAACCTTCCGTATCTTTGTTTTGTTCGTTTAATTGATTAATTCTATCTTTTTCTTTTTCAAAAGCAACATCAAAAGTATCGCCAGCATTATTCTTTAAGTAATTGTTATCTTTACTTGCAAGTAAGGGTGCGTTTGCGCTTATATAACTTACTTTTTCTACTGCTTTATCAGAAACTTTATATTCAATATTTCCCCAAACAGGGTCAGTTTCGTTAGTATAATATCTTATATATTGAACGTATCCGTTTTCCGTTTCAACCATCATTTTGAAAGTACTTTTCGTAGGTTCTTCCAAATTTACAGTAACGGTTTCCGAACGAACGAAAATATCAAAAGTCGTTCCGTCCGCTTTTTCACCTTGTAAAGGACTGATAGCGGTAAGTGAATTATAAAGCGTATCGTCGTCAACTACAATTTCACCTTTATCGTTACGGATAATATATGCGTTTTCACTTTCGTCAATATCAAGACCCGAATAGATTACGTTGTTATAAGACTGGCTCATATAATAAAAGTCCATCTTATTTTGATATTTAGAGTAATCCGTAAACGCGTTTATTGCAACGATAAATATTACAAGCGTTAAAATGGTGGGTAAGCACGCACCAAACATTGAATAGCCGTTCTTTTTATAAAGAGCCATCATTTTTTGATTATAAAGGTCTTTATTGTCGGCGTACTGCTTTTGCAGTTTTTCAAGTTCAGGGCGCATTTCTTCCATTTTTAAAGAATTCTTGCGCATTGATGCCCTTGACATAAAGTCAAAGGGGAGTGTTATCAGTTTAAGTATAAGTGTAAAAAGCACTATTCCAAGTGCTATTGAAGAACTGATTTTAACAAGCCAAATTATAATTTCTACTAAAAAACTTCCCGCATTTGGTGCGGTAAAATTTAAAATGCCACTCATTTAATATACCCATTTAACTACGCTTTTTTTGTCGGGGACAGGATCGTAACCACCTTTACACCAAGGCGTACAGCGCAATATTCGCTTTACACCCAAAAAGCACCCGACGAAAAAGCCGCGTTTTAAAATTGCTTCTAACGTGTACTGCGAGCAAGACGGAAAATACATACACGTTCCCTTAGATAAAAATTTTTGATAAAATTTTATCATTTTTACGCCTAAAAATTTTAACATAAGACTATTTTAAAAATCCGCCTTTTTTAAAAATATATCCCATACTCTCTTTAAACTGTTTTAGCGTATATTCGTTTTGAACCTTCGGTATAAAAACAAAAAAGAAGTTTTGACCAAAATCGGGCAAAAAACTTCTGAAAGATTCCCTTAAAAGACGTTTAATTCTATTTCTTTTAACGCTTCCGCCGTGTTTTTTACTCACGGCGAAACCCGCTTTAAGTTCTTTTGACGGAAAATATACCACCGTCATACAAGAAGAAAACAACCTTTTGCCTTTATTAAAGACGAGATTGAAATCTTTTTCTTTTTTTAACCTGTAATCAAAGGTCATTTTTCACACTCTTCGTTTTAAGCGGAAAGTTTATGACGACCTTTATTACGACGTCTCTTTAAAACGTTCTTTCCCGAACGGGTTTTCATTCTTTTTCTGAACCCGTGTACTTTGCTGGTTTGTCTCTTCTTGGGTTGGTAAGTTTGTTTCATTTTTATTTTCTCCTTTCTATTTCAAAGTATTTTTTTGTTTTTGCTATACTATTGTATAGATATTTTCCCTTTTTGTCAATTATTTTACGCGTTTATTCTTACTGGTAGCAGTAAATAAAGAAATCCGTCGTTCCCAACCGACGTGATTATACACGGGTCGATAGGTGAATTAAGGTTTAAATTTATAAATTCGTCGCCGGAAATTTTTAAATATTCTGATAAATATTTTCCGTTGAACGCTATGGATATATCTTTTCCCGAAAGATTTACAGGCATATTTTCGTTTACGTTACCTATTTCAGATTTTGCCGAAACGGTCATGCCTTCTTCTTTTATATCCATTTTTACAACGTTATATCTATCGTTTCTAACCACGATTGCCGCTCTTTCAATGCTGTTTAATAACGCTTGTCTATTTACGGTAACTACGTTAGAAAAAGTCGTGGGTAAAATATGATTGTATTTTACGAATTCACCTTCAATTAACCTTGCAGTTAAAACGGTGTTTTCTACTTCTACTAAAAGCGTTTTCTTTTGAAGAATAATTTTTAAGGTGTTTTCGTCTTTATCTAAAATACGGATAATTTCGTTTAGTGCGCGCGAAGGTATAACAACTTTCATATTGCCACTTGCAACGACTTCTTTTTTAACGACTGCCATTCTAAATCCGTCAAGCGCCACGCCAGTAAGCGTTCCGTCAACGATTTCAAATAAACAGCCTTTAAGTATAGGTCTACTATCGTCGGTTGAACATGCAAACGCCGTTCTTTCAACTATTTTCTTAAAATCCGCTTGTGAAATTTCAAAATAATTTTCGTCTTCTTCCTTTTCTATTTTAGGAAAGTTTTCAGCAGGGAAAACTTGCAATTCACTTTCAGAATCAGAATATTTAATTTGAAGTTGGCCGTCGTATAAACGGCAAAGTTCAACTTGTTCGTTTTCTAGTTTTTTAGCAAAGTCAACGAAGTATTTACCAACGACAACCGTTTCACCTTCCATTAAAACGTCTGCTTTAATCTTTTTTTCTATCGTTAGTTCAGTATCGGTTGCAAGAAGTGTTAAAGTATCGCCCCTCGCTGTTATTTTAATACCTTCAAGTATAGGGTTTGCTGCTTTTACTGATAGCGCTTTGCTTACTTTTAACACCGCGTCTGATAAATCAAGACCGTCGCAAATAAGTTTCATAAATAAATCTCCCTTTTTTATGGATATGGCAATCTAATTTTTATAGCCGTTTTTTATTAATAAAAAATAAAACTACACACGATACGCCATTATAATATTAGTTAATAAATATATTATATATTATAAGCGTTAAAAAATCAACTTTTTTTGCTTTTTTGTATGCGTTATTTTGTAATGATTAAAAATATTTATTTTTTACTTTCGCCGTGCCGTTTAGTTTATATGTTTATTTATTTTTAAAAGTTTAAATAGTCGTATTATTAGTATACTTTGTTGATAAAGTGGACAACTCAATAAAGGTGTGTGTTTTATTACTAAAACTAATGTGCATTAAAAGTTGATTAAATGTTAAAAGTTTTTTTATTTTGTAAATAGAGTTGATAGTTTTATTATAAAAAATTATTATTTAATTAAAATTGAAAATTATTTAGAAATATTTTTACTATATTTATTAATAAAAAAATCTTTCCACAAAGTTATCTACTTTGTTAAAAACTAAAAGTTGATAAAAATTTATTTGTTAATTAATTCTTTTTATGTTATACTTTCATTATGAAAAATTTGTTTAATAAATTTAATCTTGATATTTCCGATATTCAAAGGGAAAAATTTGAAAAATATTACGAACTTTTAGTTTATTATAACTCTAAATTTAATATTACTGCTATTACTGAAAAAAATGAAGTTATAATTAAACATTTTATTGATAGTGCGTTGGGTTATAATAAGGTTAACTTTGGAAAAGTTATTGACGTTGGTTCGGGCGGTGGATTTCCTGCAATACCATTAAAAATTATGAACGACGACCTTGATTTAACTTTACTTGAAGCAACGGGAAAAAAATGTGAATTTCTAAAAGCAGTTGTTGATAACTTAAAGTTAAAAGGTGTAAAAGTAATTAACGAGCGCGCAGAAACTCTTGCAAAAAATGAAGAATATAGGGAAAGTTTTGATTTTTGTACGGCAAGGGCTGTTGCAAGGCTTAATACTTTGTGTGAATATTGTATTCCGTTCGTAAAAGTCGGTGGTAAATTCGTTTCATATAAAGGTGATGCAGACGAAGAAGTTAACGAAGCAAAGACTGCTGTTTTTAAACTTGGTGGAAAGATTAAGGAAGTTTTTAAATATGATTTAGACGGCGCAAAACGCGCGCTAATTACCATTGAAAAAGTTTCTTTAACTGATAAAAAATATCCGCGCGGAAACGGTAAAGAGAGGAAAAACCCGCTGTGAACGAATTGTTTTTAAATAGGGCAAGGACGGTTGCCGTTACCGGACATAGAGTTTTACAGTCGGATTTTAATATTAATAAACTTAAAGAAAGGTTATTAGCGTTTATTGAAAAAGGGTTTGATACTTTTTTAGTGGGTATGGCACTCGGATTTGATACCGCTTGTTTTAAGGTTTTACAAGAAATTAGAAAAGAAAAAGAAATAAAAATTATTGCGTGTATTCCATGTTTATCACAGCCGTATAAGTTTAATAAAAAACAAAAAGAAGAATACGATTTGATGTTGTCGTCAGCCGACGAAAAAGTTTTGATAAGTGAAGAATACACTAAAAATTGTATGCAAAAGCGTAACGAATATATGGTAGATAGAGCGTCGGTAGTGTTTGCATATATAAAGCGTAATTTTGGTGGTACTGCAAACACAATAAAATACGCTAAAAAGAAAGAAATACCTATTGTAAAGTACGATTAAAAAAACACCCAAAGGGGTGTTTTTATTTTATTATAAAAAGTTTTTGTAACCTTCGCCGTATTTCACACAACGGGAAACACGGGACAACGTTGCCGAAGAAATTTCGGTTTTAGAAATAATCTTTTCATACGTTTCGCCGTCTAATAAAAGTTTAGCAGCCTTTATGCGTTGCGTCATAGCGTCAAGTTCTTTAAGGGTGCAAAGGTCGCGGAAAAAAAGTTCACAATCTTCTTTTGTGGAAAGTTTTGAAATAACTTCAAAAAGTTCACCGTAAGAGTTTTTTATATCCCCGCTCATATTATTCACCGTCCTTATTCGTAACGCCGTGTAAAAAAGTTTTTAACTTTTCCGATTTAGGATTTTCAATAACGTCTTTTGGCGCGCCTTCTTCTTCAATTACACCGTCTGCCATAAATACGATTTTATCTGAAACGTTTTTCGCAAAGCCCATTTCGTGCGTAACTATTATCATAGTTCTGTCTTCGTCTTTTAAGGCGCGTATAACTTTTAATACTTCGCCCGTAAGTTCTGGGTCAAGCGCGCTCGTTGGTTCGTCAAAACACAAAATTTTCGGCTTTAATGCAAGCGCCCTTGCTATTGCAACGCGTTGACATTGTCCACCAGATAATTCACAGGGAAAAGAATTTCTTTTTTCAGTAAGACCTATTTTTTCAAGCAATTCTTCCGCGTCTTTATCAATGGCTTTCTTTTCGGCTTCCTTAAAAGTTGCTATTTTAGAAGATATTTCTTTTCTAGAAAGTTTTTCTTCCTGTAACTGTTTTTTATACGCTTTAATTTTATCTTTCAATAAAAGGGTAGGGGCAAGCGTAATATTTTTAAATACGTTGTATTGCGGAAAAAGGTTAAACGACTGAAAAACCAACCCGAAATTAAGCCTTTTATTGCGAAGCGCCATGTCGCCGTCCTTTTTTTCAGCATTGCTATTAAATAAAAGTTCGCCGTCAAGCGTCATAACGCCGTTATCAGGCGTTTCCAAAAAATTTATACAGCGTAAAAGGGTGGTTTTACCCGACCCCGAAGAGCCGATAATAGAAACTACTTCACCCTTTTGCATAGAAAGGTTTATGCCTTTCAAAACTTCGGTTTTCCCGAACGATTTATAAAAATTTTCAATAGATAAATACGCCATAATTTACGCCTTAAAATAAGATAATTTTTTCTCGATATATCCGAAAAGTAAGGTAAGTACGCCAACGAAAACCAAATAGAAAGCTCCTGAATAAAACAAAGGCCAAATTGCTTTTTCAGTAAATAATTGTGCTTGTAAAATTATTTCGATTATACCAACCGTATTAGAAAGAGCAGTATCTTTAACCAAAGTTATAACTTCGTTGCTTATAGGTGCAAGAATACGTTTAACGACTTGCAAAAGAACAATTTTGAAAAAGATTTGTGTTTTAGTCATACCCAAAACTTTTCCTGCTTCATATTGACCAGCAGAAATACTTTCAATTCCACCGCGAAAAATTTCAGAAAAATAAGCGGCGTAGTTAATTACAAATGCTATAACAACGGCAATAAAAGTTCCTATTCCTGCACCGTTATGTCCAAACTGAATTCCATATGTAAAATAATAATATCTATTTAACTCTCCCCAAAATTTAGCAGGTAAAAAGTAAACGATAAAAATTTGTAACATTAAAGGAACTCCGCGGATAATCCAAACGAAAACTTTTGTTATAAAGCTTAAAGGCTTAAATTTGCTCATAGAACAAAAAGAAATTATAAGACCAAGCGGTATAGACATTATTAACGTTAAACCAAACAGTAAACAAGTAAAGGCAAAGCCTCCTAAGAGGCTTTGCGTAACGTATGAAAAACTCATAACAAATTCCTTTTAATTATTTTTGATTAGCAAAATCAAGTATAACAGCATTGTCTAATTTGTATTTTGTTGCAAGTTCTAAAAGGTATCCTGTTTTAGAAAAAGCTTCAAACATAGTATTTACTTTTTCTACAAGTTCACTTCCTTTTGCAAAAGCAACAGCGTAATATTCTATTCCTATGTCAAGTCCTTCGTTTATAGTTAATCCAGAATAACCGCCACCGTTAATTGCTGTTTGAGCAAGACGAAGGTCAACGATTGCATACGGGCAGGAACCAGAGAATACTTTTTGAACGGCTTCCATTTGGGTTTTGCTTCCTTCCAACATAACGTTAACATCATCAGAAGGGTCGTTTGCATCACCAGATTTGTAAGAAGCAGCAAGGCTTGCACCTGAAGAACCGTTTTCAAAAGTTAAAGATTTACCAGTAAAATCTGAGGGAGAAGTGATTGCTGGCGTGCCAGACATCCTTATAATACATTGTGCGTTTTCCATATAGTTGTAAGTAAAATCAACTAATTGTGCTCTTTCAACTACTTGACCAGATTCATTTTCGTCTTTTCCGTTAGATGTAAAACCGTTCCAAATACAATCAACGTTATTAGTTAATTCAACGTATTTGTTTTGCCAGTTAATAACTTGGAATTTAACGTTGTAGCCAAGTGCTTCAAAAGTCATAATAGCAAGCTCGGTATCAAAGCCTTTAAATACGCCGTTATCGTTATAATTCATTGGTGCGTAATCCGTGTATCCAACAACAATGTACTTATCTCTTGGATTAACAGTAGTGTCGTCTTTTTTACAAGCGGTTAAGCCGAATACGGCGGTGAGCGCCATAAGCGCGGTAAGTATTAGTGTTAAAAGTTTCTTCATAATAGTTTCTCCTATTAAAATTTTATTTACTTTATTACGATAAAGTGTTAAAGCATATGTATTATACTTTATTACGATAAAGAAGTAAAGTGTTTTAACG
>JAFVTK010000051.1 GCA_017503265.1 Clostridia bacterium
AGTGCGGTATTTGAAACTTGTATAGTTTCACCATTATTCGCTTGGTTAAATTTATCCGTAAACGAATTTTCAAGTGAAATGTCAAATTCGTTTTCAAGCGAAGAAAAAAGGTTTTTTATTTGGTTTTCTACTTTTTTCGTAATAGGTTTGCTTTGCCCGGCAATTATTATTTGCGTGTTAAACGCCGTAAAGGTTACGGGAACTGCCGTATCCTTACACGCGCAAACGGGTAATATTAAGATCACTGCTAAAAGTAGACATAATTTTTTAATAAACCGCATAAAACCCCTAATAAAAAAATTTTTATTAATATTATTATATATAAAAATATTTTAAAAATCAAATTTATATTGACAAAGTACGGTGGCTTTGGTAAAATAATAAGCGAATTTTGTTTTAGGTGGAAAATCTCTAAATGCCCAAATATAAAATTGCGGACGTAGTGTTCGAAGCAAAACTTTTATACGGTTATACTGAAAAACTTTGCAAGTCGTACGAGTATTCGGGCGACCAGCCTTGCGCGTTTACCGCAGTTATGACCGAAGAAGATATTCAGGCGGAAAACAACGACGCTACGCAAGAGTTTCCTGCGGCTTACTTGGAGAGTTTGGCGCTTTTCCGCAAGTTGCTAAACTATGCGTTAAAATATTCTGACGGAATAGTATTTCACAGTAGCGCGATAATGGTTGATGGCAACGCGTATTTGTTTACCGCGCCCAGCGGAACAGGTAAGTCCACGCACGCAAGGCTTTGGCGTGAAATGCTTGGGGATAAAGCAGTTATGATAAACGACGACAAACCTATCGTAAGGTGGGTTGACGGGGCGTTTTACGTTTACGGAACGCCTTGGAACGGCAAACACCGTTTGGATACTAATTGTCGCGCAAAAATTAAAGCGATTTGCAAAATTAGTCAAGCAAAAGAGAATACTATTCGACGCGCTAGCACGGCGGAAATGCTTCTTACGGTGCTTAATCAGACCATAAGACCTACCGAAGCGGACGTTATGGATAAATTGCTTAAAATGATAGAAAAATTATTGACTACGGTCGACCTTTATTGCTTGGGGTGCAACATCTCGCGTGAGGCTGCCGAGTTATCATATAAAACTATGTCGGGAGAAGAGTTATGAAAATTAAAGACGGGTTTATTTTGCGTGAAGTAGCGGGGAATTTTATCGTGGTTGCAGTCGGCAACGCGGTTAAAGACTTTAACGGAGTAATCACTTTGAACGAAGTGGGTGCTTTTTTATGGAAAAAGTTAGAAGGCGGCGCTACCGAAGAAGATTTGGTGGACGCGCTTCTTTCGGAATACGAAGTTGAAAAAGACGTTGCAGAAGCGGACGTTAAAAAGTTCGTGGATAAACTTGTCGGTGCAGGGCTTGTAAAATAAAGGGAGCGTTTACAAATGGAAAAGCGTGGGTTTGACAACAAGAAATATTTGGAGATGCAGTCGGCGAAGATTTTAGAGCGTATTGAAATGTTCGGCGATAAACTTTATCTTGAATTCGGTGGAAAACTTTTCGACGATTATCACGCTTCGCGCGTGTTGCCTGGTTTTGAGCCTGACAGTAAGATAAAAATGCTTTCTCAACTCAAAGATAAGGCTGAAATTTTGGTGGTAATCAACGCCAACGATATAGAAAAAAACAAACAGCGTAGCGATTTAGGTATTACTTACGACTTGGACGTTTTAAGGTTGATTGATATTTTCTTGGGACAAGGCTTTTACGTCGGTAGCGTAGTGCTTACTCGTTTTACTTCGCAACCGTCGGCAATTGCTTTTCAAAAGCGTTTGGAAATGCGCGGTATAAAGGTTTACCGCCATTATCCTATTGAAGGCTATCCGTCGGAAGTTGAAAAAATCGTTAGCGACGAAGGTTACGGAAAGAACGAATACGTCGTTACTACGCGTCCGCTAGTCGTGGTTACCGCGCCAGGCCCTGGTAGTGGAAAAATGGCAACTTGTTTATCGCAACTGTATCACGAAAATAAGCGCGGGGTAAAAGCAGGTTATGCAAAATACGAAACTTTCCCCGTGTGGAATTTACCGCTCAATCACCCCGTTAACGCGGCGTACGAAGCGGCAACCGCAGACCTTAACGATATGAATATGATTGACCCGTTCCATTTTGAAGCGTACGGCGTTATGGCTGTTAACTACAATAGGGACGTGGAAATTTTCCCCGTGCTATCGGCAATGCTTCAAAAAGTGCTCGGTAAGTCGCCTTACAAATCGCCTACCGATATGGGTGTAAATATGGCAGGATATTGCGTGTTTGACGACGAAGTGGTTAAGGAAGCGTCAAGACAAGAAATTATTCGCAGGTATTACGCGGCGCTGCTTGACGTTAGAAAGGGTACGATAGGAAAAGAAACCATTTCTAAAATAGAAATTTTAATGCAAAGAATGAACGTCAGCATAAACGACCGCACGGTAGTTGCCGCTGCGCTCGAAAAAGAAGCGTTAACAGGGGGCCCGTGTTGCGCGTTGCAACTGCCCGACGGGAAAATGGTTACGGGTAAGACGGGTAAACTACTCGGCGCAAGCGCTGCGGCGTTATTAAACGCGTTAAAGGCGCTTGGCGATATAGACGACAGCGTGGATTTAATTGCGTCAAAGGTCATAGAGCCTATACAAAAACTTAAAGTTAAACATATGGGTAGCGTTAACCCAAGGCTTCACACCGACGAAGTTTTGATTTCGCTTGCGGTGAGCGCGGCAACTGATTCGACGGCAAAACTTGCGATGGAGCAACTTTCAAAACTTAAAGGCGCGCAATTCCACTCGTCGGTAATTTTATCGTCAGTTGACGAGATGACGCTTAAAAAACTCGGAATTAACGTTACTTGTGAGCCAAAAAGGCAAACAGAGCGCAATTTTCATTAAAAAAGAGCAATTTATTTTACAAATAAATATTGACAACATAAAAATGATATGATATAATTTTGTCAATAAAAAGAAAAATTCCCCATAAAAGGAGAAAAAGTTATGAGCATTACGTTGAAAATTTTGTTGGCTGTTGACGCAGTTTTACTCGTCGCACTAATCGCTTACGTTCTAGTAGGCATGTTCCGTAAGGACGCAGAAAGCGCACCTGCCGCTGAACCCGTTGAAGAAATAAAGGCTGAACCCGTCGTAGAAGAAGTGGTTGAAGAAGTTGCACCTGTTACACAAGAAGTTGTTGCGGCTACCGAGGCGGTTGAAGAAACTGCTGTTGAAGAAAGCGACGTTGACGATAAAGAAGACGATAGAGAAGCAGCTCGCCGTATTCCGTTTGCGGAAAAGATGCTTTTCATAGACAAAAAGACACAAAGTTATTACAACGTTATTAACAATAAGTTTAGATCACTTCGCAAAATCAATATTCGCGTTTCGTCAAAGGGCGTATCTTTCCGTTTGGGTAGGGAACTCGTTGCTAAACTTACCGTTCGCGGTAAGACCATGAAACTTCACCTTGCTTTGGACGTTAACGCGTTTGACGCTAAAATCTATTTCCAAAAAGATTTATCTGCGGTTAAAGCGTATGCGGAAGTACCTTGCACGGTTAAGGTTAAGAGCGACAGGGGTTTGAAGAACGCGCTCAAACTTATTGATGCGCTTATTGAAAGCAAGGGTATTGAAGCAAAAACCCGTTATACCGAAACTGACGGCATTGAAGATTTGAAAGCAATCGCGCTCAAAAATAGATAATTTATTTTTACAAAAGATAAGCCCACTATTTATCCTTATATGGCGATAGGTAGTGGGCTGTTTTATTGAAAAAGGCTCTGTCGAAAACTTTGACTGATTTTTGACGGAAAATCTTGCAAAAATTTAACAAATCGACAAAACGGAAAAATTTTACAAAAAAATTTAAAAATCAAGTCTTATTCTATTGACAAATAATTTAAAGCGTATATAATAAATGTTAGCACTTGAAACACGAGAGTGCTAAACACACGGAGGTATGTATTATGAAGGTTAGACCTTTGTTCGACAAAGTTGTGGTCGAAAGTTTAGAAACGGAAGAAAGAACTCAAAGCGGTTTTATTCTCCCTTCTGCTGCGCAAGAAAAACAGCAAATGGCAAAAATCGTTGCAGTAGGTCCTGGCGGAGTTATTGACGGGAAAGAAATCGTTATGCAAGTTAAAGTCGGCGATACCGTACTTTATTCAAAGTATGCTGGTAGTGAATTCAAAGTCGACGGTAAAGAATTGACTATTATCCGTCAAAGCGATATTTTGGCGGTTGTGGAATAAGGAGGCAAATATAAATGGCTAAACAGTTAAAGCACGGCGAAGAAGCAAGAAAAGCGCTTCAAAAAGGCGTTGACACGCTTGCTGATACCGTAAAAATTACCTTGGGACCCAAGGGTAGAAACGTAGTACTTGATAGAAAATTCGGCGCGCCGCTTATCACTAACGACGGCGTTACGATTGCAAAGGAAATCGAACTTGAAGACGCATTTGAAAATATGGGTGCGGCACTCGTAAAAGAAGTTTCTACCAAAACCAACGACGTAGCAGGCGACGGCACGACCACAGCGGTTATTCTTGCGCAAGCAATGATAGGCGAAGGTCTTAAAAACGTTGCGGCAGGCGCAAACCCCGTTATCTTAAAGAAAGGTATTTCTGGCGCGGTTGGCGTTGCCGTTGAAGAACTTAAAAATATTTCTAAACCCGTAAAAGATAAGAACGCAGTAGGTCAAGTTGCAAGCATTTCCGCAGGCGACAACACGGTTGGCGCACTTATTTCCGAAGCAATGGAAAAGGTCGGCAAAGACGGCGTAATTACCATTGAAGAAGGCAAAACCATGAAAACCGAACTCACCACCGTTGAAGGTATGCAGTTCGATAGGGGTTACGCTTCGGCGTATATGGTTACCAACACCGACAAGATGGAAGCGGTTTTGGAATCTCCCGTAATTTTAATTACCGATAAAAAAGTTTCTTCTATTCAAGAAATTTTACCCATAGTTGAACCTATCGCTCAACAGGGTATGAGACTTTTGATTATTGCCGAAGAAGTTGAAGGCGACGCACTCGCAGCGCTCGTTGTTAACAAACTTAAAGGCGTATTTAACTGCGTAGCGGTTAAAGCACCTGGTTTTGGCGACAGAAGAAAGGCTATGCTCGAAGATATCGCTATTCTTACCGGTGGTACGGTTATTTCAAGTGAACTCGGTTATGAATTTAAAGACGTAACGCTCGATATGCTCGGTAGAGCAGGTACGGTTAAGGTTGATAAAGACAACACTACTATTATTAACGGCGCTGGCGACCCTGCTGCAATCGAAGCGAGAAAGCAAGCGATTAAGGCTCAAATGGCTGAAACTACGTCTGATTACGATAGAGAAAAATTGCAAGAACGCCTTGCTAAACTTGCAGGTGGCGTAGCGGTTATTAACGTTGGCGCTGCAACTGAAATCGAACTTAAAGAAAAGAAACTTCGCATTGAAGACGCTTTGAACGCAACTCGCGCGGCTGTTCAAGAAGGTATCGTTCCTGGTGGCGGAATTGCGCTTATTTCTACCGTTAAGGTTTTGGAAAAATATGCAGAAACTCTTTCTGGCGACGAAAAGACTGGCGCGGAAATCGTATTAAAGGCAGTTCAAGCACCCTTAAAACAAATCGCTGCAAACGCTGGACTTGACGGCGCAGTTATTTTGAACGAGATTTTGAAAGCAAACAAAACAAACTTTGGTTTTAACGCTCTTACTAACGAATATTGCGACATGGTTGAGTGCGGTATTATCGACCCGACCAAGGTTACAAGGTCTGCGCTTGAAAACGCGGCTTCGGTTGCAGGTGTATTCCTTACTACCGAATCGGTTATTGCTGATGAAAAAGAACCTGCTGCACCTGCTATGCCTGCTGGTGGTATGGGTGGTATGTACTAAAACGCTTTATATGCTTCGCAATACAGCGTTACTGCTTTGCGTTTTGACTTCGATAACCAAAAAGGTTAATCTCACCCAAAACGCTTCGCGAGCCTTGTCTTGCTTGCATCTAAAACGTTTTATGAAAAACAAAATTAAAAACGCCGTTCGATTGAACGGCGTTTTTTACGTTAAAATATTGTCAAAAGTTTCGTCAAAAATTTCACAAATTTTAGATAGCATTTGAAAACTTGGTTCACAAACGCCTTTTTCCCAAGCGCTTATGGTGCGTTGATCTACGTCAAGAAGTTTTGCAAGTTGTTTTTGCGTTAATTGTTTCGTTTGTCGTAGAGCGTTTAAGTTTTCTGAAAATTTGATTTCTTTCATATAAAAAATATTACCAAAATTTTTGGTAATATGCTTGACATACCAAAAAACTTGGTATATAATTAAAACATCATTTTGAAGGAGAGTTGTAAATGGAAGCGAATTATATTGCAAAAAAAAGTGCATGGAGTGTTATTAGTATTTGGCATATACTATTATTTTGGTTGGTAGTTCCGCTAATTATAATGATTGCTAAAATAATTATCGCAAAAAGTTATAGCATAGAGTTTTACAGCAATAAAGTAATTGTAAAAAGTGGTGTTTTAAATAAAAAAGAAAGACAAAGTGTTTTAACTAGCATAGCGGCTGTTTCTCTTGAACAAAGTGTAATGGGAAGAATTTTTAATTACGGCGATGTAAAAATAGATTTAGTTGGACACTGGGACGTTGATACGGATGGTATTAAAAATCCAAAAGCGCTTAAAGAGTATTTAAATCAATTTGTTAGTGGAAGTGGTTTCCAACAGATTATTATGAACTAAAAAATAATTAAAAAATCCTTAACCAAAGCGGTTAAGGATTTTTTATTTTTCAATACCAAGAATATAATCAGCAGACGTTTGAAAGATTTCGCAAAGTTTTATAAGTATATCCGTACTTAAATCTAATTTTTCAAGTTCGTATTTACTTATATTTTTTTGTGATACTCCTATAAGTTTAGCGAG
>JAFVTK010000052.1 GCA_017503265.1 Clostridia bacterium
AAATCTTTCGGATAAAATAAGGATTGATTTTTCCGTCGTTAATGATATGAATTATTATAACGGCATAGTGTTTAAAGGTTTCGTCAGCGGTATTCCTGCAAGCGTCTTGTCGGGTGGGCAATACGATAATCTTATGGAAAAGATGGGCAAAAAAGCGCGCGCAATAGGTTTTGCCGTTTACCTTGACGAACTTGAAAGACTTGACGTAGAAAAGGCGAAAGAAGTTAACGCGGAAAAAAATAGCGGAGAAAAAACTATACTTAACGTTGCGCTACCCAAGGGTAGACTTGGTGAAAAGGTTTACGCTATGTTTGAAAAGGCGGGTTTTGATTGTCCGTCAATTAAAGAAAATAACCGTAAACTTATATTTGAAAATCAAGACGTTGGCGTAAGATATTTTTGGGTTAAGCCGTCGGACGTAGCAATTTACGTTGAGCGCGGTGCGGCGGATATAGGCGTTGCGGGCAAAGATATTTTGGACGAATATAAGCCTGACGTTTACGAACTTTTAGACATGAAGATGGGTAAGTGCGATATGTGCGTTGCAGCAAAAGCGGACTTTGTAGACGATAGAAGTAAAACGCTTGTGGTTGCCACGAAGTTTGCAAAAATTGCAAAGGCTTATTACGCATCACAAGGCAGGGATATTGATATTATTCACTTAAACGGGTCTATTGAAATCGCGCCTATTTTAGGGCTTTCAGACGTAATTGTTGATATCGTTGAAACGGGTACTACGCTAAAAGAAAACAATTTGGTAGTAGTAGAAAAATTCTTGCCTATTTCAGCAAGGCTTATTTCAAACAAAGCAAACTTTAAGTTTAAAAACGATTTGATTGAAAAACTTATGGCTTCGCTTGCCGAGCAGACGGAGGAAGTATGATTAAAATTATTAACGGAAAAACCGAGCCTGAACGCATATTTGCGCGCGTAAGCGAAAAAGTTGACGTAAGCGGTATAGTTGCGGATATTATTGAAAAGGTAAAAAAAGACGGGGATAAAGCGCTTTACGAACTTACCGAAAAGTTTGACAAGGCTAAACTTGATAGTTTAGCGGTTACGGAAAGCGAAATAAATGAAGCCGTCGGTTTAGTAGATAAAGAATTTTTAGCAGTATTAAAAAAGGCTGCGGAAAACATTAGGCTATTCCACTCCGAACAAAAAAGAAAAGGTTTTGAAATCGAAAATCTTGACGGGGCAATAGTTGGACAAAAAATTATTCCGATAGAGCGCGCAGGACTATACGTTCCAGGCGGTACGGCGGCTTATCCGTCAACCGTGCTTATGGATGCAATCCCTGCAAAAATTGCTGGTTGCAGTCAAGTAGTTATGGTTACACCGCCTGATAAAAGCGGAAAAATTAATCCCGTAATTTTAGCAGCGGCGCACGTTGCTGGCGTTGATAAAATTTATAAAGTGGGTGGCGCGCAAGCAATTGCGGCGCTCGCTTACGGCACAAAAACTATACCCAAGGTCGATAAAATTGTTGGACCTGGGAACGCGTTCGTTGCCGAAGCAAAAAAACAAGTATTCGGCACGGTTTCAATTGATATGATTGCTGGGCCTAGTGAAATTTTAATCGTTGCGGACGGCAAAAACAAAGCAAAGCATATAGCAGCCGACCTTTTAAGTCAAGCCGAACACGATAAAATGGCAAGCGCGGTACTCGTAACCGACAGTCAAGAGTTCGCAAATGAAGTCGCTTTGGAAATAGAAAAGCAAATACCTATGCTTTCCCGTGCGGAAATCGCGCGCGCGTCCATTGACGATAACGGCAAAATTATCGTAGTGGAAAACATAGAAGAAGCGATTGAAGTTTCTAATCAAATTGCGCCCGAGCATTTAGAACTTTGCCTTGATAATCCTTTTATTTATCTTGAAAAAGTTAAGCATGCGGGGTCGGTATTCCTTGGCAGAAATTGCCCGGAAGCAATGGGTGATTATATCGCAGGTGCAAACCATACGCTCCCGACCAGCGGAACGGCAAGGTTTTCTTCGGCGCTTTCGGTAGACGATTTTATTAAAAAGACGCAGTACATATATTATTCACAATCTTCGCTTGAAAAAGCGGCGAAACAAGTCGAATATTTTGCTTTAAAAGAAGGACTTACCGCCCACGCAAAAAGCGCGGTGGTCAGGGTAGAAGACAATGAGTAAATTTTTTAGTGAAAAATATAAAAATCTTACGCCGTACGTTCCCGGCGAACAACCCAAGGAACGCGAATATATAAAACTCAATACTAACGAGTCTCCTTTTCCGCCCTCGGAAAGCGCGATAAAGTTATCTTGCGAACAAGCAGAAAAACTTTATCTATACCCCGACCCCGACTGCAAAGAATTAACGGCGGCAGTCGCTAATATTAACGGGGTTGAATTTGATAACGTAATTTTAACTAACGGCTCTGACGAAGTTTTGAATTTTGCTTTTATGGCGTATTGCGATAAAAATACTCCTGCTATTTTCCCAAACATATCTTATGGGTTTTATAAGGTGTTTGCAGAGATTAACGGCGTGCCGTATGAAGAAATACCCTTGCGCAGCGATTTTACGATAGACGTTGACGAGTATATTAACCGCAAAGGGACGGTGTTTATTGCAAACCCCAACGCGCCCACGGGAATAGCGCTTACCGTTTCTGAAATAGAAAGGCTAGTTAAGTCGGATAGGAACAGAATAGTCGTTATTGACGAAGCGTACGTTGACTTTGGTTGGGAAAGCGCAGTTCCGCTCACTAATAAATACGATAACTTAATCGTAACGCAAACTTTTTCAAAATCCCGTTCAATGGCAGGCGCAAGATTAGGGTTTGGGATAGCGGATAAGTCCATTATTAACGACCTTATTACGATAAAATATTCTACCAACCCCTATAACGTAAATCGTATGACGGCGGCGGCAGGGCTTGGTGCTATTAATGATAAAAAGTATTTTAGCGATAACTGTAAAAAAATTATTGAAAATAGAGAGTATACGGTAAAATCGCTTAAAGATTTAGGTTTTACGCTTACAAATTCGTACGCAAACTTCGTTTTTGCAAAGACCGATAAAATTTCGGGAAAAGATTTGTACTTAAAGTTAAAAGAACGTGGAGTGTTAGTCAGACACTTTGACAAACCTGAAATAAAAGAGTATAATCGAATAACGATAGGTAGTTTTGAACAAATGCAAAAGTTTATTAATATCGTAAGAGATATTTTGGAGGAGATAAAATGAGAAGTTCTGAGATAAAAAGAAAAACGGCGGAAACGAATATTACGCTTTCGCTTTCGCTCGACGGAACTGGCGCGTCTAAAATAGACAGCGGTTGCGGTTTTTTAGATCATATGTTAACCCTTTTTGCAAAACACGGTAGGTTTGACCTTAACGTTAAGTGCAAGGGCGACGTACAAGTTGATTATCATCACACCGTTGAAGATATAGGTATTTGTTTAGGGCAAGCGTTTGAAAAGGCGCTTGGCGACAAAAAAGGTATCGTGCGTTACGGCAATTTTATTTTGCCTATGGACGAAGCGCTAATTTTGACTGCGGTTGACCTTTCGGGCAGAAGTTTTTTGGTTAAAGAACTTGATATCAAGTCAAATAAAGTAGGCGATTTTGATACTGAACTAGTAGAAGAATTTTTGCTTGCGTTTACGCGCACGGCAAACTGTACGCTACACGTTCGTCAACTTTCAGGGTCTAACGCGCACCACATAATCGAAGGTGTGTTCAAATCGCTTGCGCGTTCATTAAAAGCGGCGGTTAAGATTGATGCGGACGCTAAAAACGAAATTCCTTCAACAAAGGGTGTTCTTTAATGATAGCAATCGTTGACTACGGCGTAGGTAATCTCTTTTCTTTGGTCAGTTCTTTTAAGGCTATCGGAATAGATGCGGTTGCAACTAGCGATAAAGAGATTATAAAAAAAGCCGACAAAATAATATTGCCGGGCGTTGGCGCGTTTGGCGACGCGGCGGAAAAACTTTTTTCTTCGGGCTTAGCGGATTTAGTCGTAGAACAGGCGAAATCGGGTAAACCGTTACTCGGCATTTGTCTTGGTATGCAATTATTATTCGAAAAGAGTTTTGAATACGGTGAGCATAAAGGCTTATCGCTTATAAAAGGCGAGATACGACCCATAGCGGAAGTTATCCCGAACGATTATAAAATACCGCATATAGGTTGGAACGCACTAAAATTCAAAAACCCGAAAAACGAAATTTTTAAGTATTTAAATGACGGTGATTTCGTGTATTTCGTTCACTCGTTTTACGGCGCAAATTGTAGCGATAGCGTAATAGCAACTGCTGAATACGGCGCATATCTTACTGCGGCTGTGGCAAAAGGCAACGTTTACGGCTGTCAGTTTCACCCCGAAAAGAGTGGCGAAGTGGGGCTTAAAATATTAAAAGCATTTTGCGAACTGTAAGGTGAAAAAATGAAAATTTATCTAGTAAGGCACGGTCAATCAAAAGCAAACGATTTAGATTTGTTTTTAGGGCATGGCGATTTAGATTTAACTGAAAAAGGTATAGCGCAAGCAAAATTAACGGCTAAATTTTTAAGCACTTTGCCGATTGACGTAATTTATTCAAGCGATTTATTGCGCGCTTATAACACCGCAAAAGAAACGGCAAAACTGCTCAATTTGCCTATTAATAAAGACGAAGGTCTGCGTGAGATAGATTGCGGAGAATGGGATTTTAAGCCGTTTAACGAGTTGCGCGTTAAATTTAAAGAAAGTTTTGACGTTTGGGTAAATAACGTTGCAGAAGCGCGTTGCGACGGTGGCGAAAGCGTTGCCGAAGTTCAAGACAGAATGGTAAAAACCATAGATAAAATCGTAAATGAAAATCTTAATAAAACCGTCGCGATATTTACACACGCGACGTCGTTGCGTTGTTTTGCGGGATATTGTACGGGCAAGGGAAAGCACGGTGTGCAAGAAATACCTTGGGCAAATAACGCTTCGGTTACCGAGATTGAGTATTCTAATGGCAAATATAAAATTATAAATTACGGAATGGACCACTTTTTAGGGAATATAAGCACGGGACTTCCAAACGACGTTTAACGTAGAAGGATTACTATATGAAAATTTTTCCTGCAATAGATTTATTTGGCGGTAAAGCGGTAAGGCTTTTTAAGGGCGATTACCAAAATATGACCGTTTATAGCGACGACCCCGTTTCGGTTGCGCTTGATTTTAAGAATAAAGGCGCGCGCTTTATGCACTTGGTCGATTTAGAAGGTGCAAAAACGGGTGAAACGCCGAATATAGAAACTATAAAAAATATCGTTGCGGCAACCGACGCGTTCGTTGAAGTGGGTGGCGGTATTCGCAGTATGGAAGTTATCGCGCGGTACGTTGAAGCGGGCGTTAGTCGTGTTATTTTAGGTACGGCGGCGGTTACAGACCCTAAATTTTTAGAAAGCGCGGTAAACAAATACGGCGATAAAATTGCCGTCGGCGTGGATTTAAAGGACGGAAAAGTCGCTATTAAAGGTTGGACGGAAAAGTCCGAAGAAGACGGGTTTGAATTTTGTAAAAAAATGCAAAATCTTGGTGTTAAAACGATTATTTGCACGGACATTAGTAAAGACGGCGCTATGCAGGGCGCAAATCACGCGCTTTATAAAGAGTTAAGAAAAAGGCTTGATATAGACGTAATTGCGTCGGGTGGCGTTTCGTCAATAGACGACGTAAAAAGACTGTGTAAAATAGGGCTTTACGGTGCAATAATCGGCAAAGCGTATTATACTGGCGCGATAGATTTAGTAGAAGCGTTAAAGGTGGCAAGATGATTACTAAAAGAATTATACCTTGTCTTGACGTCAAAAACGGCAGGGTGGTTAAGGGCGTTAACTTTGAAGGTTTATCAGATGTTTCTTCGCCCGTAGAACTCGGCAAATATTATTCGGAGTGCGGTGCGGACGAGTTAGTCTTTTACGACATAACCGCATCAAGCGAAGGAAGAAAACTTTTTACAGATATATTAAAAGAAGTTGCAAGTACGATATTTATTCCGCTTACAGTTGGCGGTGGGATTAATACGCTAGACGACTTTGATAGGGTGCTTAAATGTGGCGCGGATAAAGTTAGTGTAAATTCGGGCGCGATAAAAAATCCCGATCTAATTTATCAAGCGGCAAAAAGATACGGCGATCAATGCGTGGTGCTTTCTGCGGACGTAAAAAGGGTGGACGGCGTGTTCCGCGTGTTCGCAAAAGGCGGCAGAGAAAATACAGGTATGGAAGCGATTGAGTGGATTAAACGCGGCGTGGATAATGGCGCGGGTGAAATAGTGCTTAACTCGATTGATACCGACGGTGTTAAAGGCGGCTTTGATTTAGAAATGCTTGAAAAAGTTTGTAACGCGGTTTCCGTACCGGTAATTGCGTCGGGTGGCGCGGGTAACGTAGAGCATTTTATAAAACTTTTTAAAACTTTGCCCAAAGTTGACGCTGGGCTTGCCGCGTCTATATTCCATTTTGGTGAAGTTAAGATAAAAGATTTAAAACAAACGTTAAAAGAAAACGGTATTCCCGTTAGGATTTAAGGAGATAATTATGCTGGATATTAACAAATTAAAGTTTGACGAAAAAGGGCTTATTCCTGCAATAGTGGTTGATGCGGTAACTAAAAAGGTATTGACGCTTGCGTATATGAACGAAGAAAGTCTAAAAATAACGATAGAGAAAAAGTTGACGTGCTTTTGGTCAAGGTCAAGGCAAGAACTTTGGCTAAAAGGTGAAACCAGCGGTAATTACCAACACGTCGTTTCAATAACCGCCGATTGCGATTACGACGCTCTCGTTATCGAAGTAGAAAAGGACGGGCCTGCTTGCCATACGGGCAGCGAATCTTGTTTTGAAAACCGCGTTTACGTTAATGAAGATAAAAAAGAATTTTCGCTTGACGGGCTTATGAAACTTTTAAAGGGCAGAAAGGATACTTTGCCCGAAGGTTCTTATACGACTTATTTATTTCAAAAGGGAACGGATAAAATATTAAAGAAGGTCGGGGAAGAGTGCACCGAAGTTATTATTGCGGCGAAAGCCGAAGATAAAAAGGAAACTATTTACGAGATTGCCGACCTTTGCTATCACGTTATGGTGCTTATGACCGAGCAAGGAATAACGCTTGAAGATATTCACAAAGAACTCGCTTCTCGCCACGTTATCGACCATAAAGTTAAGCAGGAGAAAATGACTAAATGATTTATACCGATTTGCATATGCACACCGTATTTTGCGACGGTAAGGATACTCCGCGCGATATGGTTGAAGCGGCTGTAAATAAAGGTCTTAAAACCGTGGGCGTGTGCGCGCACTCTTATATGGATTTTTTTGAGAGTTGGTGCATAAAAAAAGAGCGGGTCGAAGAATTTATTAAAGAGATGCAATCGCTTAAAACCGAGTTTAAGGATAAAATAAAGGTACTTTGTGGTTTAGAAAAAGATGTTTATTCAAACCAAAGTCGAGACGGTTTTGATTACGTCATAGGTTCGGTACATTATTTTAATGCAAACGGCGTTTTATCAAGCGTTGACGAAAGTCAAAAAGCATTTGAAGATAGTGTAAAAAATTGTTTTAACGGTGATTTCATACTTGCCGCTGAAAATTATTATCAAGCAGTCGGTGAAGTGGTGGAAAAAACCAACCCAGATATTATCGGGCATTTTAATTTGGTTGAAAAGTTTAACGACGGTAACCGTTATTTTGATG
>JAFVTK010000053.1 GCA_017503265.1 Clostridia bacterium
TTAAATAAAAATTTAGAATACTTAAAAACGGCGTTATCGTCTGACGACGTTTCATTTTTAGATATAAAGTTAGGTAAAAGTAAGGGCGCGCTCGTTTTTGTAAACGACTTAGTCAGCAAAGACCAAACGGGTGAACTTATTTTGCGACCTGCCGCCGCTATTACGGGTAAACCCACAAAAAAAAGTTTATTCAACTCTTTTTTTAGCCCCGAAAAAACACAAGTTTCCACCACCGAGGACTTTATTAAAGATTTACTTTTAGGTAACGCTATGCTGCTTGCGGACGGGATCGATTGCGCTTTATCGTTCGGTCTTAAAGAATTTGAAAAGCGCGCGATTTCCGAACCGCCTACGTCTACCGTGCTTAAAGGTCCGCGCGAAGGGTTTGTAGAGTGTCTTCCAGTAAACGTAAGTTTAATTCGCCGCCGCCTTAAAACGCCCGATTTACGCATTGAAAATATGACGGTAGGTAGATACTCACAAACCCCGATAGCAGTTTGTTATATAGACGGAATTGCCGATAAAAAACTAATTAAAACGTTAAAAGAAAAACTTTCGCAAATTGATATTGACGCCGTTCTTGATTCTTCGTATATATCCAAATTTTTAGGCGAGCGTAAAGTTTCTATCTTTAAGCAAGTAGGCAACACGGAAAAACCCGATATTTTGGCTGCCAAAATTTTAGAAGGTAGAGTTGCTATTTTAGTAGACGGTTCACCGATAGTCTTAACAGTCCCTTATCTTTTGGTTGAAGATTTTCAAAGTCCAAGCGATTATTACAGTTCGCCTTACAGTGCAACCGTTTCGCGTTTATTGCGCGCGTTTTCGGTTATGCTGGCATTGTTTTTGCCCGCCGTTTACGTTTCGGCAGAACTGTTTCACTTACAACTTATTCCTTTAAGTTTTTTACTTACGATAGTCAACAGTATAAAAGGTATACCGCTATCACCAAGTTACGAAATGTTTTTTACTCTTACTATATTTGAAATTCTAAACGAAGCAAGCGTAAGAATGCCCAAATACGTCGGTATGGTCGTTTCAATAGTCGGCGGTTTAGTACTTGGCGAAACGGCTGTAAACGCAGGTATAATTTCCGCGCCAACGCTTATGATTGTTGCGCTTTCAGGGATTTGCCTTTACACCGTACCTGAAATGGAACAAACCTTTTCGGTTTTGCGACTTTTCTTTTTAATAATTGCTGGCACAACCGGACTTTACGGACTTATTTTATCAATCGCTGCAATGTTTATTTACCTTATATCTTTTGAAAATTACGGAACACCCGTGTGCGCCCCCTTTTCACCGCTAATCGTTGAAGATATGAAAGACGGATTTTATAAGGGATTTATTGAAGAACACGAATTTAGACCGCGTTCAATCAAAAATAAAAACCGCAGGCGTATGAACTTTAAAAAGCAAGGAGATGAATAATGAAATTTCAACTTAAAACACGACAAATATGCTTGTTTTTTATTGCGTTCACGCCCGTTATTAAACTATTTATGATGCCGAGTATTATTGCGGAATTTGCGCGTGAAGATATGTGGATAAGTTCGCTAATCAATCTTATATTAGACGGCGTTACTTTTATATTTTTACTTATAGCGGCAAGGCGAGCAAAAACTAACGTTTTTGGGCTGTTAGAAGATAATTTTGGCAAAATAGGTGCAAAAACTATACTTGCATTTTACGTCGTTTATTTTATGCTTAAAGCAATAGTACCGCTTGGCGAACAGAAAGATTACGTTGAACTTACGCTTTACACGCTTATGCCAAGCCAACTTTATTTTTTACCATTTTTTGGCGTTGCGTTTTATCTATGCGTAAAATATTTACGCGTTATCGGTAGAAGTGCCGACGTTTTATGGCTACTTACGGCAGTAGGGTTGATTATTCTTTTTGCCCTATCTATCCCCAACGCTGAATTTGAAGCCGTACTACCTATCGGCGCAAGCGGAATTAAAAATATATTAAAGGGAAGTTATTACACGCTAAACTGGTACGGCGATTGCGTTTATTTGATGTTTTTTATAGGCGAATTTGATTACAAGAAAAAAGACGGGATTAAAATTTTTATATCGTACGCTATTGCTGCGCTTGCGGTTATTATTTTTATGATAATATTTTATTCTGTATTTACGTCAATCGCGTTTAGGCAAAGATTTGCGCTGACTGAAATTTCAAAGTACACCGCCGTAATAAACAATATAGGGCGATTTGACTACGTTGGCATTACGTTTATTCTGTTTTCAAACGCCTTTGCCCTATCTTTACCATTATACTTTTCGTGCAGAATATTAAATTATATTTTCGGCATAACAAAAAAGTGGATAGCGCCTATTTTCGTTATAGGTATTCAACTTTTAATAATGGTTTTTTTAACGCAGTTTTACGCAAGCATTGAAAGTATAATGAAAAATTATTTAGGTATATTCTTTTTTATCTTCGGTAACATTTTGCCGATAGTTACCGCATTTTTAAAAAACAAGGAGAAAGCAAATGAGAACGACGCTTAAAGCAAAAATTATTATGATACTTGTTTTTATAACCTTTTTATTTTTCTTCTCTAACGATTTTGGGCTTATAGACGTAGAAAAAACTTCTATTATTACCGCAATCGCGATAGATAAATCGAACGAAGAATTTACGGTTACCGCACAAATCGCCGTTCCAGAAGCAACCGACACGAACAGCGAAAACTTAAAAGCGCAACTTTCGGGAAAAGGTTCTACCGTCGGCGCGGCGCTTAAAGATTTAGGCGACGTTTCAGGGTGGTTTCCTAAACTTGCATTTTGCAACCTTATATTACTTGGAAATTCCCTTACGCAAACTAACGTTATTGAAGCGCTTGATTATTTTGCAAAAACTTTACGCGTTCAAGACTCCGCACTAGTTGCGCTTGCTGAAAACTCTGCAAAAGATTTGCTTTCAGTTACTACCCCGCTTGATAACATTTCGGCTTTTGCACTTCAAAAAGTAATGTTTAAAACGCAAGGCTTTGACCGCGACGTTGCTTCAACCGATATAAAATCTTTTTGTGCGGGACATTATTCTTTGAGCGGTTCGGCGTTTATGCCACTAA
>JAFVTK010000054.1 GCA_017503265.1 Clostridia bacterium
GATATAACAAACTCGTATTAAATATTTATTTTGATGGTGAAGAAGGTACGCACTCTAACTTTGCAATGTCGCACGGTAACGTGGTTTCATTACCTATCACGCCAAAATACGGCGGTTGGATGACTTGCGTGTATGACGTTACGGGCATTATGAATAACTGGGATAAATGGTTTGCACGCAATCGTGTAATCGATACGACGGCAAGCGGTTGGCAAAACAGTTTCTTCTACGGAACGTATTTAAAACCTTGCGATATTTATATTGACAACTTATATTTTGCAAATGAAATCACTTCGCTTGACGGCAATATCGTTGAAGAAAACGGCGTAGTTACTATGGATTACTCCGCAGAAGGCGCAACCCTTGGTTACAGCGTTAAGTTTGACGACAAGTGGGTAGAGGTAAACGGAAATACGTTTAACGCAGAATACGTTGGCAACTATACGATAATACCGCACGTCATCAACTCGAACGAATACGTTTATACGGGCGCGCCGATAATTTATCAATCGGTAGGTGAAAACCAAATCACGCTGAATAATTACGACAAGGTTATTCCGCTCAACGCTACTGCTGGTAGTTACGTTTTACCCCAAGCAACCGTAACTAATGAAAGTGGTAATGCAGTTAGCGGTTACGACTTAAAAGTAAAAACTGTTTACCGTGGATATAACAACGTAATTGATAACAGAGAATTTAGCACCGACAATAAAGGTAGTTACGAGTATATCATCACCGCTGAAAAAGACGGCGAAAAAACTCTTTACGCAAACGCGCGTATAAAAGTGGGTGATTATATCACGGGCGAAGTGTTTAACGTAAACGACGCAGACGCGGCAGAAAGAGTAGGCACGATGCTTATGGGTTCAACTCAATCGGTAGTTGACGGTCAAGAAATTGACCAAAGTTATGCGGGCATTAAGTATTTGAAAATGGCGGTTGACCTAAATAGCAATTATTTGTCTACCGGATATATGAACTTCCGTCCGTCGGCAACGCCTAACGAAGTAAACGATAGATTATACGACTTAATCAAAGTTAAATTCTACGTTAAAGCAACGCTTAAAGAAGGTGTAACCGAAAGCGTAACGACGATAAAATTTTTAGGTGGAACGGAAACTCAACTCAAATACAACGAGTGGACGGAAATTAACGTAAGTCCGCTTGCCTTTGAAAGTCGCTACCCAAAACTTTGCGAAGACGCAACTTGGAACGACGTTGCTGCGACCTTTAAGATACCTTACGCAGATTTCAATACGTTCGCGATATATATGAGCGATATAACGGCAGAAGTCGTTGAAATGCCTACTAATTTGATTATCGTTGACGAAAATACTGCAAATAGGATATACAATAATGCAATTTCGTCAGTATACGTTAGCGCGCAAGAAATTACGGGCATAACTGGTGATTATAAGGGCAATGCAGTTAAGTTTACCTATGGTAGCAACAACAGCGGTTATTCGGTAAATATGAATATGAGTACGCGTATGCTTGACGATTTCTGCTCTTATTATGAAAGCGTAACCATGAACGTGGCAGTCAAAGCACCTGACGAAATGAAACAATATTATATGTCGCTTACACCGACGTCAAACGGCAGTTTAGTTGGCGTTGCGAACGGTGGACAGTACGTTGTTTCGGGTGCTAAATATAACACTTGGATAACGCTTACTATGTCGGCAAAAGACTTTGTTGAATTCGTAAAGGGCAAAACGAGCGCGTTGCTGTTCGGAACTTACGTTGAAACAAGTCATCCTAAATTTGACCGCGAAATCTACGTTGGGGATATAACGTTTAACGAAATTCCTGCTAATGAAAACCCCAAATACGACAACGAAGGCTCTGACATAGACTGGAACAATTAGAGGAATTAAGGCGGCAAAAAAATCCTAATTGCCGCCTGAAAATAAAATTTATATAGGAGGATATCTTATGGAACAAAAAAAGACAAAAAAGCCGTACGAACCTGCCGAAATTTTAACTACGCAGTTCGCTATGGAAGACGTGTTGGCGTTTTCAAACAATCCCAACAGTGATAACGAGGGGACAGACTTGGAAGACTGGGGTCTTTGAGTTATAGGAGGAGAAAAAATATGAAAACTAAAAAGAATTTATTTATTTGTTTACTTACTGTATTTATGTCAGTTTTCGCTTTCTTTGGCATAATGACTATGTCAACGTCTTACGTTAGTGCTGATAGCGGAATATTTGAAATGAAAGACGCTGCTGGCATAAGACTAGGCGACCACTCTGGTATACGTTTCTTTGTAGAAATGGACGAAACGCATAAAGAATACGCTCAAAACAACGAATACGGTTTCCTTGTATTCCCGCAAGAATACTTAACCACAAAATTGAATAATAATTATGAAAACTTTGATGAAGATTTCCATAACAACCCCGACGTTTTGAAGGTTATAATCGAAGGAACAAAAAATATTTATACCTTTTCGGAAACTGACGACGGCGCAGGTAATATCGTAAAAACTTACGCGGCAAACGCAGCGCTTCTTGACGTAAAGGAAAACAACTTTAAAATTAAGTTTACTTGCGTTGCTTACGTCGTTGATAACAATGGCGAATACATCTACGCTATTAACGAAGACCTTGGCAAGAGCATGCAAGAAGTTGCAAGTATGGCTTACTTTGATACCGAAAACGTAGATAACGAAGTATTGATGGCAACTTACGGCGAAGAAAGCTCTACGTTTAATTATAACCTTGGCTCTACCGATAATCCTATTTTGATTACCGACGCAGCACAACTTTCTATGATTTCCGAAGAAGTTGAAGCAGGCACTACTGATTATGCAGGTATGAATTTCCAACTTGC
>JAFVTK010000055.1 GCA_017503265.1 Clostridia bacterium
TTCTTTAACCGAAGTTATCATAACGCCCGCGTCGCTTTCAGCAAGAAACAAAAGGTCGATAAGCCTTTCCCTTGCATCAGCAAAAATAGCGTTGTTGATACTTCTTGGGATAATAGAGCCGTTATACAAGGTATCGTAAAGAACGTTCATTATCGTATCTTCGGAATAGCCTTTGGTTGCGTAAATTTTTTGAAGTTTATAAATCATTTCAAATTCTTCAAGACCGTCGCGAACGGCTTCTAAACGAAGTGAAGGGATAGGACCGTCAACGCCGTACTTTTTACCAGGATAGAGCAAGAAGCCTTCACCGTAGGTAGAAGCAGTTCTCATGCCGTCGCCTTCGTAGTAGTCTTCAATCCAGTTAGAGCCGTCGTCGTTAGCGCCCTTGCCGTACTCGGTTGCCCAGTAAAGGTTACCGATAATGTTATAGTCCGCTTGCATCCACGAAATTAAACGGGGTGAAAGAAGCGTATCACCCAAGTGATAGGTTGGGTATGGTTTTCTAGGAACGTTACAGCCATACCACCAAAGTTCGTTGCCCTCAAAAAGTCTAAACTGATCTAATTGACTTTGGTTAGTAAGTGAACTGAAATACGGACACATGTTTAAGTCCATAACTTCGGGATCAAAGCCGATAGGCGACTGCATATTGTCCGAATAAAATTCAGGTACGACTTTATCGGTTACGACGTGGGGTACTGCCCTTAAACTTTCAATCATTTGATTTAAAAGTTCTTTATTAGTGATACTTTCGTCAGCCAAAACCGCCGCTATTGCCTTTTCTTTGGTTTGCTTAATAACGTAAGCGCCCATTGCAACCGTAGTGCTGTCTTGGTTCCACATAAACGGTTCGTCAAAACCTTTGATAAAGGTTTTCTTAAAGGGGTCTACGCCTTGTTCTAAACCTTCGTAGAAATACGCCATAAAATATTTAAGCAGTAATTCACCGTTGTAAATAGAAAACTTTTCGCCACCCTTTTCATAGGTTACCGTTACACCGTCAGAGTATGTAACGTCAAACGAAGTAACGTCAATCGTATCGTATGGCAAACCGTAACTTGGAACTTTGGGATTTTTAGCAAATTCACAAGCCTTCTTTGCGTAATAATCAATTTCCGCAGGGGTATCGTTAGTCCTATACATCATAATGTTAGGTCCTAAACGATATTCGGCAAGCGCTTCGATATACTTATCCATCATTCTTTCGGTTGAATCAAGTTCACCCCTAACGTGTCCCCACATAAGCGAGAAACAAGATTTGGTGTGGTTTTCAATACCGATAGACGCGTTTGCAACCGTAAGTGAAACGGGGATATTTTTATCTTCGCCACCGATAGTTATTTTTAGCGTACCCGAATAAGTACCTGGTTCTTGCGTTTCTGGAACTTTAAACGAAATGAAAATACCTTGGTTGTTATTTTTTTCAATAGTGTTTTCGCCAAGCGCTTTTACGCTGTTAAAAGGTGCTAACGCGTCCGCGCAGTATCCGTTGTAAGTGTAATATTCAGTACCTGCAACGTTAATATAAAGTTCGCTATATATAGTAATATTAGTTTTATCAAATTTAGTTTGACCACAATAAAGGTCGGTAATTGAAACGTCGTAAGATGCAACCGCTTTATTGCCAGTTGACATAATTACTTGCGCCGATTCCGTTTCCCCACCGATTGCTTCAAGCGTTACGTTTGCGGGGAATTTAACCGCTTCGTATTCGCCAACGTCGCGCCAAACGGTTTCGGTTGCGTAGGTTGACCAAATTTCCACGTCGGAAAGTTTTGCAGCCGAAGGTGGCGGCGGAGTTTCGCCGCACCCGACTACTGAAAACGTGGAAACTGCTGCTAAACCTAACGCTAATACTGATTTAGTAAGTTTATTAAACTTCACAGCATTTCCTCCTGTATATTTTTGTTAGTTAATTTTACATTTTGCCTGCTAACTGGCAAAGGCTTTCCCAGTTAGAATAGTTTGCACCGGTGTAAGTCAAGATGTCGTCGATAAAGAAGTCTACCGGTTTTTTATAAGAATCACCGCTGGTAACCATGTTAGTACCTTCGTTACCCGAATAAGCGTATTTTTCCAAACCACTTCTACCGAGCGCAAAAGTCGATTCAGAAGGAATTAACGTTGAACCCTTTTTGAATATCAACTCAAACTTGTCTTGTGATTCTTGTTCAAAGCCAGCAACTGCCTCTTCGTATTCCGTATCGGATAATGAACCGAAATAATCTACGGGGAAAAGCATGCCTTCAGAAGCATTTGAAAAGGCTTCAATACCGATATCTGAATACATAAATCTCAAAAAGTCTGCTGCAAGGTCTTTTGCAGGTGAACCCGAAGGAATAACTGCAGAGTAAGAAGTTAAAGAGTTGTAACCCTTAATATTTCTTGCAGATGCAACGATATTCCAGTCTGCTTGACTAACGGTATAGCCGTTACCAGTTTTTGCAGTAGAGTTTGCATACGTTACGCCTGCGTCAATTTCTCTAATAATAGCAGCAAGGATATTGTCGTAGTATTCTTGTTTGGTTTCGTCAAGCATGTGATAGGGTTTTTCAGTAGAAGTCAAGTAGGTAGTACCTGCTCTTTCTGCTTCAACGAAAGAACCAGTATCTTCAACGTAGAAAGAAAGTTTTTCAACTAAACTGCTCATAACAGGAATTGCCATCATACCGATATTGTCTTCAACACCGTATTTGTCTCTGTTTTGTTCTCTTTCACCAACCATTTCAGTCGTGAAATAGTCGCCGTTCCAGTGGAATAAGCCGTTACCGAGGATAAATTCGTTTTGCGCTTCGGTGTTGTTTGCTTCCGCTGCACCTTCCCAGTGATGTTCGCGAACTAAATCTTCCATGGTTTGGAAAGCGCGAAGCCTTCCTTTTTGCTTAAAGTTTTCAGTAGAAAGTTCACCAAAATATTCGCCTTCAAAGAAGTTACGGTAGTTTTGGATACCTTCGTATTGAGTCCAGAAAGCAGGGAACATCCATTGAATATAACTGTTTTTAGCGCTCATCATAAGACCGGTATCGATAACGAACGATTGAGTTCCTACTTTATAGGTATAAGCCGTGGGATTAGTTGCAGTATGAGTTGCAATTGAATTTTCTACCGTTTCACAGGCTTCTTCAAATTCTTTTGTAGTTACGGGTAAATCCATATCGTAAAAATCAAGCACGTCTTTGTTGTACATAAAACTGAAAAATTCTGAAAGATATCTTACTGAAAAATAATCTTCATATCCGTCAGTACGGTTATTTTCAACGTCGTCACGTCTAATACTTTCTCTAACGTGTTCAGGCAAAATATCTATAATTTTAGTATCCTCTTTACCAGGAACGTCTTTTTTATATACTGCGTCAGTAAGGTTAACGACTAAACTTTGTGGAATAGCGTCAAGCCAGCTTGAAAAGATCAAGTCAAACGTATTCGATTTTTGATTGTAAAGTTTATTGTTTGCAAACCCTGCTTCACCGTTAGAAGTGTAACTTACTTTTACGTTAGGATATTTTGCTTTAACCCAGTCTTGTTCGGTAAAAATATCCAAAACGCCAGTACCTGCGCTGTTGGTAAGGTAAGTATCACCGTAACCTGAAACGTAACAATATACGTCAAGTACGTTAGGTGAGTTTGAGCCTTTCGTTCCTACGCAACCTGTGCCTATAAACGCGGTTAAGGCTACGCAAAAACTCATAATGATTGCTAAAAGTTTCTTCATTGTTTTTTCTCCTTATATATAAAATATTTTTTTCGTTTTATCCTTTAAGTCCGCCGATTGACAAGTTTTTCATCATCGAACCTGACATAAATCCATAAATAATAAGTACGGGAACTATTGAAATAATTAACCCTGCGTAGTAAATAGGACGGCCGTGATCGGAAATATAAAGTGAAATTTTATAAAGTCCGCTCGCTACGGTAGGTGTAGAAGGCATATACATAAGTGCCGTTCCGTAGTTGTTCCAAAGACCTATACCCGTGTTAACAGCCATTGCCGCAATTGCAGGTAACGCTTGTGGTAACATAATTCTGAAAAATACCGTGTTATCACTACCGCCGTCAATAAATACGGCTTCTGCATACGACCAAGAAATGTTAGCGAATATACCGTACATCATCAAGAACGTTCCACCGAAACCACCGCAACTTGTAACCATCAAATAAAGCGGACCTGAGTCGTATAAATTCAATTCTGCCATCAATCTATACATTGCACCACTTGAACCAATGATAGGCACTATCATTGAGAATATTGCGCAAGTATAAATAAAGTTTCTGCCCTTAAATTTGTATTTTGCGAAGATGTAAGCGGTAATTGAGTGCCAGAACATAGTAAACAATAAACCTATACCGACGAACCAAGCGCTGTTCATCAACATACCGATAAAGTTTACGCCGTTATCTTCCATCGTTGTAAACGCATCTATATAGTTTGAAAAATACAATACTTCTGGAATATAGAACGCGCCGTTAAGTTTCATTGCCGTGTTTAGCGACTTCGCTTCTTCTAACGATAATACTGCCATCCATACGAACGGAAAGATAAGCGATACTGCATAAATTAAGAATAATGCAAATATTATGCCAAACACTATTTTTTCGGGTTTTGACCTTTGCGTAAGGATAGACGTTTCTTTAACTTTTTTACTCATTTGTCTTTCCTCCTCTTAATATTCCACCGTAGGAATTTTTTCCAAGAATAACCATCTTACGAACATTACGAAAGGTAACATTACCAAGGTTAACGATAAGCCCGTTGCCGAAACGAGTGAATATTGACCTTGCATGTGGTTACCACCTTTATAAACTTGGCTAAATATCCAGTGGCTTAACGTTTGCGCGCGCAAAGTAAACGCGTCGTTTTCACCAACTAACAGTAGGATTTGACCTGACGCACCTAAAATACCCGTGATTTGCAACATTAAAAGCGTTGACATAGTCGGCCATATAAGCGGTAAAATTAGGTTAATTAATTCTCTCCAACCGCCTACGCCGTCAAGTCTACCAGACTCTAAAACTTCAAGCGGAATTCTCGCCATAGCACCGCAATACAGCAACATATGCAGTCCTATCGAGTCCCAAACCGAATAAACCATAACCGTACCGACAACCGTTTTACTCGAATTAAGCAATCCGCCCGCAGGTAGCGCTATACCTAACGATTCACAAATTTGACCGAGCGGACCAGCAGTTTCAATAAATTCTTTAAAAACACCAGTCATTGCTACGTTTGAAATGATTACGGGGAAATAGAATACGAATCTGTAAAACTTATACCCCAAAATCTTTTTAAACAAGAAATACGCTACGAAAAGTTGTATAGGTGAGTTAACCACTAAACCTAAAAAGAAAAATTTCATAGTGTTGCCTAACGCTATGTCAATTCTTCCACCGCCTGAAAAGTTTTCGCCTGTTAAACTTCTCCAAAAATCCACAAAGTTTTTGAACGTCCACTCACCCGTTACCCTATCTTGGAACGCTTGAATAAACGAACTCATGTTTACGTATAGGAAAAATACCAACCAACTGATAATCGGTATGATTATCCAGCCCCAAATAAAGCGCAACTGCCCTCTACGGAAACTGCCCATACTGCCATCTTTTTTGGTTTTTCCCAAAGTCTTGTCTTGCTGCATATGTAAATTCCTCCTTTTGTTACCTTATTTTATTTTTCTAACTTAAAATCAGAAAAATTTTGTAAACTCCAAAGACCAAAGCCCATCCAGCCCGACCTACCGTATCTATCGGTATAGTAGACGAAATGTCCGTACGGCTTCAAATCTTCGTTTGATACCCCTAATAACTCTATCGGAACGACTTGAACGTGAAAATATCTTCTTTCCTTGGGGTCGTCCGATAAATATACTTTTTTAACGTCTTTCATATCTTCGGGCATAGGCATTGATTTTGGAACGCCTTCACTAACGTACAACACGTCTTTTAGATCGTGTGCGTTAAAGCCACTCACAAACCCGTAAAACCTGTTTCTGTTAAGAGAATTACCACCTATGTACGTTTCCGCACGGCTACGCAATTCCGTTCCGTCGTCGCGGAAAACGCGAAGTCGCCCGTCAATTGTTTCCGCCTTGATAATTTTATCGTCGTAAACCATATAACCGAAGTACAAATACTTATCGTCGTAAAGCATTCTGCGTGAAAAACGCGCGTCTTTATCGTACGGTTTCATATCGTCGTAACTGCGAAGTACGGTTTGCGGTTTTGCCTTATTCCAAACGCTGTCTGGGTTAGATATAAAATCCATTTGCTCGCTAGATAGCGGGTCAACGCCACCACAGTAAGCAAACGCCGCGTCTTCTTTAATAAAATCTGCGTATCTATCTATATAACCTTTTACGGTTGAATAAATACTTTCCACCCTGCTTTTTACGGTAGGCGTTACCGCTTTTTTGCAAGCAGTTTCCAAAGCGTTTAATACGCCGTCCTTTACACCTGCTTTTACTATTAACTGATAAATATATACGTCCGCGCCAGTAGCATACCAAACGTAAGCAGGAGTATTGTCCCAACCTTTTTCTATCAAGTTAAAGTATTCGCGCATTTCTTTTGCGCACTCTTTATAAACAATTCTGCAATATCTTTCTTTTAACTCTTCTATATCTTGGTCGGGATTCCAAGCAAGTCTGCTTAATCCCCAGGTATAAAACTCGTTAAGGTCAAAAAACTTTCTTGCAAACGCTTGTTTTTCGCTATATTCTTTTAGCGCGCCACAGTCAACCTTTCCTTCGGGCGTAAAACCTATAACGCCAACGTCTCTCCACCACTTTAAGTTTTGTTGTACTACTTTAAGTATCGGGCGAGAATACATATCACCTTTGAAACTGTTCCAGTAAGCGTTTAAGCACACGCTGTTACTCTTTTTGAGCCAACTCAAAATATTGTCGCGTGTAGGATAGTTATCAGAGTTAACTGGGTCGTTATGCGCAACCTTTTCGTTTGCAGTAAGGGGCGCTACTTTAATGATTACCCTATCGTCAACGTGTATCGCAGGCGCTTTTTCACTGTACATATAAGCCTGCGTGTGTATTATCGTATCGGGTAGTAAATCGTTTATTTCCTTTATCAGTCTATTGATAAAATTGAAATATACCGTCGATTTATAATTTGCGTCTTCTGGATAAACGGTAGTGCCGTCGTCAGCCGTAAAGGGCTGTTTATCCAACCTAACCCCACCGTGTACCATACAAAAATACGGGTCGTCAGGCATATTGTAGCCGAGTACGTCTTCGGGATGATGTTTAAGCAAGTAATCAACCATACGTTTTGCGTAAATTTTAGGAACGTCTGGGTGATAATAATTGACGTAACTTTCAAGTTCCTCGGTTTTTCTAGGAACACCGTTTTCGTCGGTCATAAAATATTCCGGGTGCTCGTCCATTAGGTCGTCTATATCGCGAAATTCAGCACTAGCCAAACTTTGACCAACCACCGCGTAATCATACCAGTCGTCGTTACAATGGTGGTAAACACCTTGGATTTTATTTCTTCCAAGATATTGCGCCATACCCGTATCGCCGTGGTCAACACCGTCCGTACCAGTTCCGCAAGTATTCCAAACTCTTACCTTAAAGGGCGATTTTTCCGTATAATCACAAACGTTTAAGATTATACTTTCCGAAGGAAGAGTTTCTACCGCATAATCGTAAGCACCGCGCGCCCAAATTATATCGGCGTTCTTTTCTAAAAAATCGTGCAATCCGTAAAACACGCCCGCGTCGCAATGCGAAAGAACGTAAACGTTACCGTCTACACTCTTAACCGTAAAACCGTCGCTATCTTTTAAGTAGTCGTATTCGCTTTTAAATTTATCGGCAAAATCTCCGTCGCTAAATTTCGCAAGAATAATTCCACCTTTTACTTTATCGAAATCGTCAACCTTTTGCGTTTCGGGAAGAACGCCCGTAATACGGCGTATCCCGTCGGCAACGTCAGCCGCTGCTGTTTTAACGATACCCGAACAATCGTTTTTTATATAAAACTTAAAAAAACTTTTTCCTTTTTCAATCAATCGTTGTCCGTGCATTTTTCCGTACCTTAAACTTTACAATTTAGCAAGTTCTTCCCTTATGGTATTCCACATTAAATCTATACACCAGTAATGTCCTACTTCGGTTTCTATTGATTTGCAATTTTCTGGTACGCCTTCTTCGCTATATACTTTCTTTACAGTCTCAAATCCCCTTCTTACTCCTTCTATTAAGAAAGATGGGTCTTTCTTGCCGTTCACTAACACTAACCTTCTCGGCGCGATTAAGCACGATAAGTCTTGCATATCAAAATACTTAAACGCTTGCGGTATATAGTTACACGAGCAATGGTAAAATTTAAGTATTGATTCAGGATACGGACAGAACGCGCAACTAGGTACGCTTATCTTTATCCTTTCGTCGTAGCACGCTGCGTAGTATGACGCCGTTCCACCACCAGAGTTACCCGTGATTACTATTTTATCTAAATCACATACGTCCTTAAAGTGCTCCAACATATCTATCGTCTTGCTTATGTCAAAGCATCTTTCGCCTATTATACTTCTTCCCATTAAGCCTGCCGTTACTGCTTCGTAATAGCAACCGCCCCTTTGTCCTAAATGTACTCTTCTTCCTTCTTCGTTTTGCGCTGATCTTTCGCCCATACCGCGTTGTTCTACCGCTACTGCGATATATCCTTCTTTTACCGCTTGTACTGCGAACATACCACGCGTTCTTTGATAGTCTGCGTCTTCGTCGAATTTTACTATACCTACCGAGTTATGCGCACCCGTCGAGTGACCTTGTAACGTTATTACTACCGGTCTTTTTTCTCCATTTAATCCGTCGGGTATTAATATATACGCCGATACTACTGCGCCAACTTCGCTCTCGAACGTAAACCTTATTTGTTTATATCCGTCTTTTTGTTCTTCACTTTCTATTTCAAAGTTTGGATTAGTTGCTACGTTTGCTTCCATGCTATCTAATCCAGTTAGTTCGATAAACTTTTCTTTTATTGCCTTTTTCCACTCTTCATAGTTTTCCATGCTTCCATAAGTTAATTTAGGTTGCATCTTAGCCACTAATTTATCGTGGCATTTCCTTCCGTCGATTACGTTCATTTTTCTCTTGCTCCTTTTTATAAAACGTTTTTATTTTAGAAAATACACGGCAATTATCTTACATTATAATTTTATCAAAGCCGGCACTCTAATTCAATGTTAATTTGTTTGCATTTTTAGTGAATTTGTGGGGTATTCTTTTTTCACTATTTTATTTGTTTGCATTTTTAGTGAATTTATGGTTTAATAATCGCAAATAATATGATGAGGGTTAATTATGTTGCGAAAGTATATCACACCGTCTTTTATGACGGACGGAATTACAATTATTGACGCAGGTTACGAATCTGATGCAAGGAAACCGCCTATCGGTCCAAAACCCAGAGGGCATTTCGTTTTGCACGTTATTATTGCCGGTAAAGTCGTTTTTCAATCCTCACCCACCGACGCGCCTATTACAGTACACGGCGGGCAAATTTACGCAATGTATCCAAACGATTCCGCACTTTTTAAACCGCTTATGGACGAACCGCTTGAACAGTTTTTTATAGGATTTGAAGCCAAAAACGACGAAATTATTAGGTATTTGGGTTTATCTAAAAATAATCCTGTACAAGACTTTAACAACTTAAAACAAGTTTCACGCGTGTTCAATAAATTGATTGATAGTTGGAATTATTCAAACGAAGATAAATTCAATTTTATGCACAATTTTTACAGTCTTTTAAGTGCTTTACACGCAAAAGCCAACATTGTTGATACTACAAAATCAGGTCTTAAAGACATATTCTTCAAAGCGGTTCAATATATGGAAGAAAATTTACACCGCAATATGACCATCGGTGAACTTACGGATTACCTTAAAATTGATCGTTCTTATTTTTCAAAGATATTTAAAAAGCAATACGCACTTTCTCCCTACAAATATTATCTACGCTTAAAATTCTTAAAAGCACAAACAATGTTAACAACCACAAATTACACAGTAACTGAAATAAGTGACAAGTTAGGGTTTGCAGACGTTTCTACTTTTTCACAAGCGTATACGCGATTTTTCCATCGCAGACCCACTGCGTACAAAAGAAGTATTTTGTCCAAAAAATACGATAAACCATAAAATAATTTTTGCCCGTTTTGCCATATAATTTTATCGCAAATTAGGCTTCGTTACAATATGCAATATGTTATGATTTGACCAAAATTACATAAAAATAACAATTAAAATTTTAGTACTTATTTTTTATTTGATTTAGACTTTATAACTTGTTATAATTTTGTAAAAAATACATATTTCTAACATTTTAGGGGAAAAATGAATTTAATTTATTCTGAAAAGGTATCTACGCATGCAGATAATCCGAATCCTGCACCGCATAGACACAATTATTACGAACTGTATTTTTTATTAGAAGGTGAACGCAACTTTTTCGTTGACCAAGAAATGTATTCTTTGAGCGATAATTGTCTTGCCGTCGCCCTGCCTTACCATTATCACAAAACCGAAGGTAAAGGCTATACGCGTATAAACATCAACGTTTTTCCTGAATTGCTTAACGATAACGAGCAAAAATTCTTAAATTCTTTTGAGCAAAATCCCGCAATATTAATTAACGAAAAACACCTTAATACTATTAGGCAACTTTTAGAAGAAACAGTTTATATTCAATCAAAAAACTTTGATTTAAAAGAAAAAGAAGAAAAACTTCTTCTTATCACGAAAGTTATATTGACCTTTTTGTCAATGCAACGTAACGAACACATTTTACCCACTAGCGCAGGTAAAACGTTTAAAAAACCGCAGAAAAATACTTCGACTGAAATTTTAAAAGTTGTTGCATATATCAATGCCAACTATATGGAAAAAATAAGTTTAGAAATGCTTTGCCATAAGTTTTTCTTCTCTAAAACTGCGCTTAATCTAAAATTTAAAGAAGTTATGCAATGCACCGTAATGAATTATCTTTTAAGCGTAAGATTAGAAAAAGCGCATCATCTGTTAGAGCATACTTCACGTTCGGTAGAAGAAATCGCTGAACAATGCGGGTTTTCTTCTGCAAATTATTTCAGCCTGATTTATAAGAAAAAAACTGGTAGAAAACCAACCTTTTCACGCGGAAAAGCAAAAAAGACGAGAGACGCTTTCATAACGGATAAAAAAGTTTAAAAGTAAAAAAGCAAACGGAAAATTCCGTTTGCTTTTAATTTTTGTTTTTATAGTAAATTACGCCATCATTATCTCGGAAATTACGTCCAACACTTTGTCGTGGCAACCACCGCAACCAGTTGAACAATGCGTTACCTTTTGAACTTCTTCAAAAAGTTGCAATACGTCCTCCAACTTCGTGTGGCCTTCCAAAGCGTTCGCTATGTCCGCGTAACTAACTTGCATACAGTTACAAACCATATAATTTGCTTTCATTATTATTTCCTCCTATTCTTCTTTTGAAAAATTATCTTTACCAACGCCGCAAAGTTCGCACGCGAAATCGTCTGGTAAATCTTCAAATTTAGTTCCTGCTACAATCCCTTGTTCGGGAAGTCCTTGTTCTTCGTCGTATATCCATCCGCATACGTCGCATATGTATTTGCTCATCTTATATCTCCTTATAAAAATTATTTACAAAGTTCATTTGCAAGCGCTTTTAATTGTTCACGGCTCTGTTCGTTAAGCGCCGAAAGAATTTTTACACTCGCTTCGGTGTATTGAATATTTTTGCATTTTTCAAGCATACCGCGCATAACCTTGGTTGCAACGGGTGCCCAACTTCCGTTTTCAATAAACCCTACCGTTTTGTTTTGGAAATTGCGTTCAGTTAAATGATTAATAAACTCACGCATAAAGGGGAAAATTTCACCGTTATAAGTGGTGGTTGCCAAAACAATTTTTCCATACCTAAACGCATCTTCAACCGCTTCTGCCATATCGCATCTCGCTAAATCGTTAACCGTAACTTTTACGCCTTTTTTCTCTAATTCGTCAGCAAGTTCAAGCACGGCTTTTTTAGTGTTACCGTAAACCGAAGTGTACGCAATAACTACGCCTTCACTTTCAACTGAATACCTCGACCAAGTATTATAAAGGTCGATATAATAACCCAAATTATCACTTAAAACAGGTCCGTGCAAAGGACAAATCGTTTTAATATCGAGCGCAGCCGCTTTCTTTAACAACGCCTGCACTTGCGCGCCGTATTTTCCAACGATACCGATATAATATCTACGCGCTTCACACGCCCAGTCTTCTTCAACGTCAAGCGCACCGAACTTGCCAA
>JAFVTK010000056.1 GCA_017503265.1 Clostridia bacterium
CAAAAGGTGTCTTGCTTTGCTTAATATTATTAACGGTGAGTGCGTTGGAACGGGATATAAAATTTTTTCGATAAGCGATTTGGTTGCTTCAATGCCTATACATTTTGGTATGGACGGTGCAGGCGTTTACGAGTGTGTTAAAACCCTATCCGAGCGCGAATATATTAGCGTAAAGTATCAAGACGATAAAGAAATTTGCTTATCACCGCTTACCAAGGGCAGGCTAGTTTTTGAAAATAAGATTGACGATGAAATGGAAAAATCCCGCGCGGAAAAGCGTTACTTTTTCTTTTCGTTTATCGGCGGACTTTTAGGCGGCGGCGCAGCGGTAATTTTGACCGTTATAATTTTAGCGATTGCGGGGAGGTTTTAATATGCTCTCCAAAACCGAAAACAAAATTATGATTGCGCTTTGCGCCGAGTGTAAGGATAGAAATTCTTTGCTGATAAGCCCCGTGGATTTAATCAAGATTGCAGGGGTGGAAAACCTTACTTTGACGGGGTTAGAGCGCGTTATGAACGACCTTTATACGGACGGATATTTTGACTTAATTTATTCGGATCGTAGGGGCGAAACGGTTTATTGCGTTACCATGACCGAAAAGGGAAAGGGTTATACGCGTGGCTTAAAGATAATGAAGCGCAATCTTTTATACCGATTAGGTTTGACCGTGGGATTAGCGCTGGTAAGTTTTATTATAGGATTAATATTAAAGGCAATATTTTAAGATGGAAAAAAGGAACTTTGAACTAAAATCTGCTTATAAGCCTACGGGCGACCAACCGCAAGCGATTGAAAAACTTACAGAAGGCTTGCGCGACGGACTTCGCACGCAGGTTCTTTTGGGCGTTACGGGTTCGGGTAAAACTTTTACCATGGCAAACGTTATTGCTAATATAAACCGTCCGGCGCTCGTTATTGCGCACAATAAGACGCTTGCGGCGCAACTTTGTAACGAGTTTAGGGAATTTTTTCCTAATAACCGCGTAGAATTTTTCGTTTCCTATTACGATTATTATCAACCGGAAGCGTATATTCCTAGCACGGATACTTACATAGAAAAAGACCTTGCTATTAACGACGAGATTGATAAACTGCGCCACTCGGCAACCTGTTCGCTTTCAGAGCGCACGGACACTATCGTCGTTGCGTCGGTTTCGTGTATTTACGGTTTGGGCGCGCCCGAAGAATATTACCGTTTGGCAATATCGCTCCGCCCTGACGACGAAATAAGCCGTGACGAACTTATGCGCCGTTTGGTGTCGGTGCAGTATACGCGTAGGGACGTGGACTTTTCCCGTTCGTCTTTCCGCGCTCGCGGAGACGTTGTGGATATTTTTCCGTCGTCTAATACCGAAATTTTAATTAGGGTAGAATTTTTTGGCGATACTATCGACAGACTTTTAGAAGTTGAATTCGTTTCGGGGAAAATTGTTTCCGAATTAAAGCACGCCGTAATCTTTCCTGCAAGCCATTACGCAGTTGCGCAAGAAAAGTTGAATAATGCGGTTGCAGCAATCGAACGCGACCGCGACGACGAAGTGCGTTTTTTTAACGACGAAGGAAAGTTGATTGAAGCGCAACGCCTAAAACAGCGCACCGATTACGATTTAGAGATGATTAAAGAAATCGGATTTTGTCGCGGGATAGAGAATTACAGTAGATATTTTGACGGCAGAGAAATCGGTCAACCGCCGTTTACTTTGTTAGATTATTTTCCCGACGACTTCGTCGTGTTTATCGACGAGTCGCATATGACTATACCGCAAATAGGGGCAATGTATAACGGCGACCGTTCAAGAAAAACCAACCTAGTTGAATACGGGTTTAGGCTTAAATCGGCGTTTGATAACCGCCCGCTTACTTTTGGTGAGTTTGACGCGCGCGTGGGGCAAATGGTTTGCGTATCGGCAACGCCTGCGCCTTACGAGATGGGACAAGCAGGACAAGTGGTCGAGCAACTTATTCGTCCTACTGGACTTATAGACCCCGAAATAACGGTTAAGCCGACTAAAAATCAAATTGACGACTTGCTGATTGAAATTAATAAAGTTACCGCTGATAAGGGTAGGGTGCTTATTACTACGCTCACTAAAAAGATGGCGGAAAGTTTGACCGAATACTTAAAAGAAAACGGTGTAAGGGTGCGCTATATGCACAGCGATATAGACACTATGGAACGTATAGAAATAGTTTCGGCACTTCGTAGCGGAGAGTTTGACGTGCTTTGTGGTATTAATTTATTGCGCGAAGGTTTAGACTTGCCCGAAGTAAAATTAGTCGCAATACTCGACGCTGATAAAGAAGGCTTTTTGCGTAGCGAAACTTCGCTAATTCAAACGGTAGGTAGAGCGGCGCGTAACGCCGAAGGGCGCGTTATAATGTACGCCGACGTGATAACGGGTAGTATGAAACGCGCTATTGATGAAACTAATAGGCGTAGAAAAATTCAAAGCGAGTATAATAAGGCGCACGGAATAGTGCCAAAAACTATCGTTAAAGATATCGTCAATACGCTTGAAATAACCAAGAAAGCCGATAGAACCAAAGACGTTAAGAAACAGGATATCCCCGAAGAGATTGAAAAGTTAAAGGCGCTTATGAAGATTGCGTCGGCAAATCTTGATTTTGAAAGATGTATTGAAATCAGGGATACTATTGCAAAACTTAAATTAAAGATGAGAAAGTAAAAATTATGGATTATTTGAAAATAAAAGGTGCAAAAGAGAATAACCTTAAAAATATAGACGTAACTATACCGCGCGATAAGTTGGTGGTATTTACGGGGCTTTCTGGTAGTGGAAAAAGTACGCTTGCGTTTGAAACCATTTACGCCGAAGGTCAGCGCCGTTACGTCGAAAGCCTTTCTAGTTACGCGCGTATGTTTTTAGGGCAAATGGAAAAGCCTGACGTGGAAATGATTGAAGGTTTATCGCCTGCAATATCTATCGATCAAAAAACCACTTCGCACAATCCGCGCTCTACCGTGGGAACGGTAACCGAAATTTACGATTATTTTAGGTTGCTTTTTGCGCGTGTAGGCGTTGCGCATTGTCCAGAGTGCGGTAGAGAGATTTCACGCCAAACGGTCGATCAAATTTCCGATAAGATTATGGAATTGCCAGAAGGTACTAAAATTCTTATTAACGCGCCCGTAGTTCGTGGTAAAAAAGGCGAATATAGTAAAAATTTTGAAAGTTACAAAAAAAGCGGTTACGCACGCGTGGAAGTGGACGGGGTTATTTACGATCTTTCAGAAGAAATTAAACTTGATAAAAATAAAAAACATACTATAAGTGTCGTAGTTGACAGGTTGGTGGTTAAAGAAGGTATTGAAAAGCGTTTATCCGACAGTTTAGAAACGGCGATTAAACTTGCAGACGGACTTGTTTCGGTTGAAACCGTGGGCGGTGAAGCAACCCTTTATTCTACTAAATACTCTTGCCCCGATTGCGGTATAAGTATCGAAGAAATTGAACCGCGTTTATTCTCTTTTAACAATCCTTACGGCGCGTGTCCCGAGTGCGCAGGTTTAGGTTTCCGCAATGAAATTGACGAAAAGTTAGTCGTGCGCGACCCTAATAAAACTCTGCGCGAAGGCGCTATGACCATTACGGGTTGGAACTTGGATAACGGCAAGATGGCAAACATTTACTTTAACGCGCTTGCTAAAAAGTACGGGTTTAATCTCGATACGCCCGTTAAAGATTTACCCAAGGAAGTTTATGATATTTTGCTTTACGGCACTAATGGGGAAAAGGTTAATATAGAATACGAAACGAAAACGTTTAGTGGCAGTTACGAATCGGCTTGGGAAGGTATAATACCCAACCTTGCCCGCCGTTATCGCGAAACTTCAAGCGATTATACTAAAAGTGAGATAGAACGCTATATGACCGTTCATCCGTGCAACACTTGCCATGGAAAGCGTCTTAAAAAGGAAGCGCTTGCGGTTAAGGTGGGCGGTAAAAATATTGCAGAACTTACCGATATGTCGGTTTCAGAACTGTATCAATTTATTGACGGTCTTACTTTTGGTACTACGAACGCGCTTATATCAGCGCCCATTATTAAAGAGATAAAAGCACGCCTTAATTTTTTAATAGACGTGGGATTAAATTATCTTACGCTTTCAAGAAGCGCGTCCACTCTTTCTGGCGGTGAAGCGCAAAGAATAAGGCTTGCAACGCAAATAGGTAGCGGACTTACGGGCGTTTTGTATATCCTTGACGAACCGAGTATAGGATTACATCAGCGCGATAATGAAAAGTTAATAGGTACGCTTAAAAAGTTGCGTGATTTAGGTAATACGCTAATCGTTGTAGAACACGACGAAGACACTATGCGCGCCGCGGATTTTATAGTAGATATAGGACCGAAAGCGGGCGTTCACGGTGGTGAAGTTGTCGCGTGCGGAACGATAGAAGATATTATGAACGAACCGCGCTCAATCACGGGCGATTACCTTGCAGGTAGGCGTAAAATAGAAATTCCAAAGTATAGAAAAACACCTGACGGTAGGTGGCTTACCGTTAAGGGTGCAAAACAAAACAACCTTAAAAATATTGACGTATCTTTCCCAGTTGGATTGATAACGGCGGTAACGGGCGTTTCGGGTAGCGGTAAAAGTTCGCTCGTAAACGAAATAGTTTATCCTGCGCTAGCAAGTCGCTTAAACGGCGCTAAACTGCGCGACGGCAACTGCGACGGGATTGACGGAATAGAGTATTTTGATAAGGTTATTGCGATTGACCAGTCGCCTATCGGCAGAACACCGAGAAGCAATCCTGCTACTTATACGGGCGTGTTTTCGGCGATTAGAGAACTTTTTGCGGCGACACCCGACGCGAAAGAGCGCGGGTATAAAGCGGGTAGGTTTTCTTTTAACGTTGCAGGCGGTAGGTGTGAAAACTGTGAGGGCGACGGCATTATAAAGATTGAAATGCACTTCTTGCCCGATATGTACGTTCCTTGCGAAGTCTGCAAAGGTCAACGCTACAACAGAGAAACTTTGCAAGTTAAATATAAGGGCAAAAGTATAAGCGACGTTTTAGATATGACCGTTGACGAAGCGTGCGAATTCTTTAAGCCGATTGCAAGCATATATAATAAAATTAAGACGTTACAAGACGTTGGCTTAGGATACGTTAAACTCGGTCAAAGTTCTACCACGCTTTCAGGTGGCGAAGCGCAAAGGGTAAAACTTGCAACCGAACTTTCTAAACGTTCTACGGGTAAGACTTTATATATTTTAGACGAGCCGACAACGGGATTGCACAGTTACGACGTAGATAAACTTTGTCAAGTTTTACAGCGTTTGCAAGAGAGTGGAAACACGATTATAATTATAGAACACAATCTTGACGTAATAAAACTTGCCGACCATATAATTGATTTAGGACCGGAAGGCGGAAACTTCGGCGGAACGGTCGTTGCGGAAGGCTCGCCCGAAGCGGTGGCGGAAAATCCGTTAAGCCATACGGGTAGATTTTTAAAGAACGTTCTAAAAGTGTAAAATTACGCCCTTGCTAAATACAAGGGCGTAATTTTTTGTGCTATCTAATTTGTAAAATAAACGGGTTTTTTGTCGAATAATATATTATATAATTTAAAAATATATATTTTAAATAAAAATTTTAAAATAAAAAAGGGTATTTAAAGAGTTTTGGCGTAATAATATGCGACGGAGAATAATATACTTCGGGGGCGTTATGAAAGAAAAGACCGTAAAAAAAGAAGAAATGTTTTTGTCGCCGTACGCTTGTAAATCGGTTGATACGGTTGGTAGACTTCGTTTTGAAGAGCCGTGCCCTATGCGTACGGACTTTCAACGCGATAAAGACAGGATTATTCATTGTAAGGCGTTTAGGCGCTTAAAAAATAAAACGCAAGTTTTCTTTTCGCCAGAAGGCGACCATTATCGTACTCGACTTACGCACACCCTTAACGTTTCGCAAGTGGCGCGTGGTATTGCGCGCGCGCTTAACTTGAACGAAGATTTAACCGAAGCAATCGCGTTAGGGCACGATTTAGGGCATACTCCGTTTGGACACTCAGGGGAAAGAATTCTAAACAAATTAAGTCCAAAAGGTTTTGAACATAACGTTCAGTCGGGTAGGGTCGTAGATTATCTTGAAAACGACGGTAAAGGGCTTAACCTTACCAGAGAAGTGGTTGATGGTATTATTAATCACAAAATGAACTCTAAACCCAAGACGTTAGAAGGCAAAGCCGTTTCGCTTGCAGATAGAATTGCGTATATTAATCACGATATTGACGACGCTATTGAAGGGGGCTTTATCACGAAAGACGACCTGCCTAAATACGCCGTAGAACTTTTAGGCGATACGTCAAGCAAGCGCATTAACAGTATGCTTTTATCTATTTGTAGAGAAAGCGACGGCAAAAATAAGGTGGAAATGGAAAAAGACGTTGCCGAAGCGACGATGGAACTTCGCACGTTTATGTTTAACAACGTATATAACGATATAACTTTCCGTACCGAAGAAGCGCGCGCAGATAGAATGCTTACCGCGCTATACGAATACTATATGAAAAACCCTGACGAACTGCCCGAATTTTTTTCGGACAGGCTTAACGGGGAAGACGTTGACGTGGTACTTTGCGATTACATATCGGGTATGAGCGATATGTTTGCGGTAAAGACGTTTAACGAAATTTTTGTACCGAAGAATTGGAAACTTTGATAAATGAAAGGTTTTGACGTAAAGTTCATGGAAGAACTTAAAAGAAAAAACGATTTAGTTGACGTTATCGGCAGATACGTTCGATTAGAGCAACGCGGAGGAAATTTTTGGGGCAAGTGTCCGTTTCATCACGAAAAAACGGCTTCTTTCTCGGTTAATTCCGTGGGGCAGTTTTTCTATTGCTTCGGCTGTCATAAGAGTGGCGACGTAATAAGTTTTATAATGGAGATAGAGTCGCTTGACTTTAACGACGCGGTTAAATTTTTAGCCGAGCGCGCTAAAATGCCACTACCCGAAGTGAAGTACGACGACGAAAAAATTAAAGAGCAGAAAAAGTTGCGTGAAAGGGTTTTGCAACTTTTAAGGGATACTGCACTTTATTACGTTAAAAATTTAAGGGGCGAAAAAGGCTCTGCGCATTACGAGTATGCTATAAAGCGTAAAATGACCGACGAAACGATAGTTAAGTTTGGTATAGGCGCGTCGCTTGATTTTAATTCATTGCCCACTTATTTGCGTTCTCTTGGGTATACGCAAGAAGAAATGGTTGCATCCGGCGCAGTTGGCGAAAAGAACGGCAAGTGTTTTGACTGGTTGGGCGGTAGATTAATTATTCCGGTAATAGACCAGTTTGGTAACGTGGTTGCGTTCGTTGGAAGAAGAATAGACGGCGGAAAAGAACAAAAGTATATCAATACCAGAGAAACGATAGCGTTTTCAAAGGGTAGAACGTTTTTCAATATCAATAATTTGAAAAAACTTAAAAACGAAAAGGGGCTTGATTCGGTTATTATGGTTGAAGGCCACCTTGACGTTGTATCGTTGTATCAAGCGGGTATTTGTAACGTAGTCGCTACTATGGGTACTGCGCTCACGAAAGACCAAGCCAGAATTTTGAAACGTTATGCGGACAAGGTGTATATAAGTTACGACGGGGATTTTGCAGGTCAAAAAGCGGCTATAC
>JAFVTK010000057.1 GCA_017503265.1 Clostridia bacterium
AACGATTGCACGACCAAGCGCAACACGTTGTCTTTGACCACCGGAAAGAGCCTTCGGCTTTCTGGAAAGGTACATTTCGATACCAAGAATTCTTGCTGCTTCTTTAACCCTTTGGTCGATTTGGGGTTTGGGCATCTTTCTAAGTTTAAGACCGAACGCCATGTTGTCGTAAACGGTCATGTGCGGATAAAGAGCGTAGTTTTGGAAAACCATCGCGATATCCCTATCCTTAGGAGCGCGGTTGTTAACGAGAACGCCGTCGATATAAAGTTCACCAGCAGAAATTTCTTCAAGACCAGCGATCATACGAAGCGTGGTGGATTTACCGCAGCCGGAAGGTCCAACGAAAACGATAAACTCTTTGTCTTCAATGTCAAGGTTAAAGTCGGTAACAGCAGTTACGCCTGACGGATAAACCTTGTAAATGTTTTTAAGATTTAAACTTGCCATAATTTTCCTCCGTGGTTGAGTTTTCAACCAGTTTAATTTTTTTACTATTATATTTTACTACTTTTTGCAAAATTTTACAATAGGCAATTTAGACAAATTATAAGCGCCTATGTGTAAAATGTGCATAAATTACCCTTTTAATCTAGTTCGTCAAGCGTTAAATCGTAAGCAGGCGCAAACTCTTTTAAATAATAATCCACTTCTGCGCGCTTTGCAGATTTTAATTCGTTTCCGATAGACGCTTTGGCTTTTTTAAACTCCGAATTCCCTGCCTTAATTTCTTCAACGCACTTTAAGTATGCCGCAAGTCTATCCGCGCACTTAACTATTTTATACTCTTCGGTGTTTTCGTCAGGTATGATATAATCTTGATAATCTTTTTGCATATCTTGCGGTAACATTGCAATAAGTCTTTCGCACGCGCCTTTTTCCAAATCTTTATACGCCGCTTTAATTTCGGGATTAAAATACTTGATAGGCGTAGGCAAATCACCCGTTATAACTTCACCTACTTCGTGATATTGTGCAAGTAGCACCACTTTGCTAACGTCAACAGTTCCGCCGAATTTTTTATTTTTAATTATCGCAAGCGCGTGGGCAATAACCGCAACTTGCTGACTGTGTTCCATAATATTTTCTTCACGCACCGAACGCATAAGCGACCAACGCTTAATATATTTCATACGGTTAAGAAATGCAAAAAATTTATACATTATATATATCCCCTTGTTTTTCGTGTTGCTCTAATAAAATTATTTATTTGGATTTTTATTTTACCACATATTTTTGCTTGACGCAATAAAATAAAAGTGTTATTATGTGGTTAATAAAAATTTTACATATTCGCTATGGGTGCCGCAAGGCTGAGATTATACCATTTGAATCCGCAAGATAATGCTTGAAGGAAATGCAAATTATAATGCTATTATTAGCGCACCCGTTATCGGGTGCGCTTTTTTCGGCAAATAGCGGATAAAAGGAGGACTTATGTGTAACCTTTTAACAACTTACGCAATCGACGTTTTTGAACCGATTGCTAAATGGGCGTCCGTAGCAGTTGTCGCCGCGCTTATTATTGCAGGAATAATTATGTTTTTTGCAAAAAAAGATGCGTTTAAGAAATTCGTCAAAATCGCGCTATTTGGATTGCTAGTGTACCTTCTTGTCGTAGGACTTATCGGCTTAATTATGGAAATCGGAAAAAGTTTCGACCCTTCTTACGTTCAAGAAAATTATATGGATCGCCACGCAACTACGGTATACCTATTTATCCCTATCGCGTGCTTATTCGTGTTATTCCTTGCAACGGTAATCGTATCTGCAATAATGCATAAAAAAGCAACGCTTGAAACGGCTAAAAAAACGATAACCATTATGGGCATAATTGACTTAATCGCACTCGTGGTTACAGGCGTTTTAATTGCTATATTTTTTGAAAAAGTCAAAGAGTGGTATCCAAACTTAAATCAAACCGTTCTTTATGTTTCTTCGGCACTAGTAATAATAGTTATCGTTGCGCTCGGCTTTATTTTAAACAAAAACGACCAGCCTATCGACACTAAATGTTTATCGCTTGCAGGCGTAACCGTCGCAATGAGTTTTGGACTTTCTTACGTTAAAATTTTTGAAATGCCACAAGGCGGTTCTATAACCCTTTTCTCGTTGCTACCTATTATGATTTTTTCGTTTATATACGGCACTAAAAAAGGCGTTTTCGTTTGCTTTATTTACGGCGTTTTGCAAGCAATACAAGACCCGTGGATAATTCACCCTGCTCAATTTTTACTTGATTACCCCGTAGCGTTTGCAGCAATAGGACTTTCTGGCGCGTTTGCACAATTAAAAGTATTTGAAAAATTACCGCAAGTATCTTTTTTACTCGGCGGAATTCTATCCGCGTCAATTAGATTTTTTTCGCACGTTTTATCTGGCGTATTCGCGTTTTCATCAACGTATGCGGGCGATTTAAATTCTTGGCTATATAGCCTTGGATATAACAGTTTCGTGTTTATTGATATGGCTATCGTTTTGGCAATAGGCGTTATAGTTTTCTCGTCAAAGGCGTTTATGAACGAACTGAAAAAATCAATATAAAGAGTACAATTAAAAAGCGTTCGGCACTTTGCCGAACGCTTTTTATTATTTCTCATAAATAACGAGCGCGTCGCCCGATATAATTTCAATAGTTAATTTTTCCTTTTCAATTACGTTACTTATTCCACGCGTATCGCAAGGCGTAAGCGTCAATCCGTCAAGCGGATAATAAAGCCCTTTACTTGACTTAAACGAACAGTTCCCACCGTACGGAATAAGCGAAAGCGTACCGCCTTTTTTAGCGTTAATCGTAACCTTTCCGCTTATCAAGTGCGTAACGGTTGCACCGTCTTTTATAACCGCTTTTAACCCTATACTTTTAGCAATTTTTAAAAGCGCAATATTACCTAAAATATGTTCGATTTTTCCACCGTAAGCGCCGTAGATAACTATTTCTTTCGCGCCCACTTCCTTTGCATAACGAACAGCGCGTTCTCCGTCGGTAAAATTCTTTTCAACTTCAAGCCCGATAATCTTTTCACCCACAGGCGCGCTACCTAAACTGTCAAAATCACCAACTACGCCAAGTACGGTTTTATTTGCTATTTTATCTTTAAACTTATAACCCGCATCAGCAAAAATTACGTAATCTTCGGTAACTTTATCGTTAAGTTCAGGTGCTTTTAAAATAATTGCTACTTTCATATAAACTTAAAACACTAAATTAAATACTAAAATGCAAATTAAAAACGTTATTATAGGTAGCGCCGTAAATACGGCAAAATATATCACACTACCCAAAGTGCATTGCGAACGCTTTTTATTCATTGCCGATAAAATTAATCCTACCAAAGACACTATCAAAGAAACGGCAAGCGTCGGTATTGCAATCGCAAACCAAGCGATAATAGCAAAAGCAGTTCCTAGATTTTCAGGTGCGGTTGCTATATCTACCATAAACCAAACGACGAACGCCGTCGCAACCACATATAAAACGGCAGTAATAATTTTTAATACTTTAAAATTTTTAAAAGGTTTATTTTCATATTGTACAACATCTTTTTCTTTAACGTTTAAGTTATCCATAACTTTCCTCCTTGTATTTAAGTAATCACATTATAACATAAAATATGCACTATTTCAATAGGTTTTATTAATTTATCACAGACTGATTTTTAATAATAAATCAAAAAATCGCTGACTAGTGCTTCTTTACGAATAACAGTTAAACATTTTTTTTAGAACTAATCCCAAAGCGATAGAAACAAGTTAGGCAAGGCTCGCTTACAAAAACGGATGAAATAGAACGTCTGTTCATTGAAGTCGTTTTTGTAAAGCAGTAAACGCCGCATAACGAAGTTTATATCGCTTTCGGTTTAAAATTCAAAAAGCAATTATCACTGATAACTGCTTCCTGAATAATATATGATAAGGGGGAAAATGATGAGCGTTGTTTTGCGTCAACAGGTCATTTCCTTTTGACAATGATATGATACTACATTAAAGATAAATTGTAAAGCGTTTTTCACCCGTTTTTAAAAAATTTTTGAAAATTTTTCACAAATTTTTTAGTTTTTCTTTTAATATTGTTATTTTTTTTCTCGCAATGTTTATAAGTAACAGTTTTGTTAAAATACAAACAAAAAAACGGGAACTGTAACGAACCCGTTTTTAAATTTTAATTTTTTATTTTGCAATAAACGCTTTATAACCACTTGCAACTGCTGCAAGAATAGAGCAAATTCCACCGATAATTGCACCAGCACCAAGTTTGAAGAACTCTTCTTTAAGTTCTGCAATTTCTTCAATCGTTGCTTCGCCACCTACATTAGGCATACTAAACGGAATAACGAGAAAGAAAAATATACCTGCAAGAAGGAAAGTAACCGTCGCAATAAGGTTCATATACTTGCCACCTTTACCGAGATAGTTAAGAACGGTGCAAGCGATACCAGCAATAACCAACAAATAAGTAAGAACATTCATAAACGAAAATTTAAAAATTTCTCTACTTATCGTTGCCCCACCAACGGTAGCCTTTTCCGTAAGACCAAAAGCAACGTCCCAACCACTATAAACAGTATCAGTCGAAAGCTTATTTGCAATTGCCGGTAATGCGAGCATAATAATTGCAATTACGCCGAGAACTGCCGCGCAAAGCGTTGCTATCATGCCTAAGTCAATTTTTTTCTTTGCCATAATAATAGCCTCCTAAAATAAAATTTATTTTTTAATCTATCAAGGCAACTCCGTGCATTTTACTTGTGAAATGCACGGAGGCATGCCTCCGTTGATTAACGATTATATATTATAACAAAAGAACATTTTTGTCAACATAAAAACTATTTTTTATACTTTATTTGACAATATTTTTTATCCACAAATACAGTATACGTTCAATTTTTACAAAAAGTTAACGAAGATAAAATAAAGGAAATGAAAATTTTCACTCCCTTTATTTTATATACGATTATTATAATAAATTCGTTTTTTCTAAAATTTTATTGCTAACAACGCCTAAACCTATACTGAAAAGTGCTGCGCCTGCCACACACATAACGACGTGTATAACGGTAGCGTCAAGCGGTGTCATTATAGGTATCATCATAAATAAGAACATACCCACGCCAAGCGAAAGTAAAATGGACAACCACGCGCGCTGTTTAGCAATTACACTCATAACCAAAAAGATTGATACGAAAATCGGTATTAAAGTAATCTTTGTAATCAAACACATAATAATACCTAGTACACTAGAACCTACGCTAGCCAAATCAAACGATATGCCTGAAACACCGCCACCGAGCAATGCACCGACGAAAAACGCTAATATCATACTTGCCCCGCCAACGAAACATACTAGTGTTTTTGAAATGACGTAATCGGATTTTTTTGCGCGAACGGTAAAAAGATTTTTAGCGTAACCGCTTCTAAAATCGTCAGAAACGAAAAGGCAAACGATAACCGATACTGCAAAATACATTAAATTCATATTACACATAGACGTTATCTCCATTGCCATAGCCGCTTGCTCGCCACCACCGCTTGCGCTTGCCGAACTTATAATTTGCCAAACGTTTTTAAAACCTTCTATCGTGGTTTCAACACCGCTGTGTGGGTTTGTGGTTGTAGTTCCGTCCATCATAGTCGTCATAACCAAAATTAAAATAGGCACTACGAAAGCAATACCAACCATAATATAGTAAAGCGGTTGTGTGAAAAATCTTCTAAAATCCACTTTTAGCATACTAGTTAAACGCTTTTCAAAAGTGTTTTTTTCAAATTTCTTTTCCATATTAGTTTGCCCCCTTTTCCTTCATAAGGTCTATATAATATTCTTCAAGCCCGATTTTAGCCGTTTTTATTTCGCTTACCAAAATACCGTTTTCATATAAATAAGTAACTATTTCTTCGGGGTTAGTAGCACCGTATACGCGGATATAACCGTTTTCTTCTTCTATACGCGAATATTTACCTTGTAAAATCGTTTTAGTTTTAATCATGTCTTTTGCTGTAACCGCAACGAAAGTACGACATCCCGCTTCTAACTCGGTGGCGGTCATTTCTTTAATCATTTTACCGCCCCTAATAATTCCGTAATGGGTTGCGATTTTTTCAAGTTCGCCAAGTATGTGTGAAGAAACTAAAATCGTGCGTCCACGGCTTGCTAAATCGGTAAGAACTTCTCTCATAATTCTCATACCGTCAGCATCAAGTCCGTTAATAGGCTCGTCTAAAACCAAAAGTTCTGGGTCGCCCAAAAGCGCCATTGCAATACCTATACGTTGTTTCATACCGAGCGAACAATTTTTAAACTTATTGCCAGCCGCGCCTTCCATCCTAACTAATTTAAGAACTTTTCTTATCTCTTCTTCGGGATTTTTTATTGATAAGTTAGCAGCCTGTAACATAAGGTTATTCCAAACGCTGTAATTAGCAAAACAACCTGGCGCTTCTATCAAAACGCCAACCTTTGCCCTAACGTCAGCGTCAGTATAATCTTTGCCAAACAACTTAACTTCACCGCCACTAGGATGAATAAGTCCGCAAATAATTTTTTCCGTGGTTGATTTACCGCTACCGTTTTCACCGATAAATCCGTAAATACTACCTACGGGTACGGTCATATTTAACCCTTTAAGCGCCTGCTTTTCCCCAAAATTTTTAGTAAGACTTTTAATTTCAATTGCTTTCATTATATTCTCTCCTTTTAATAAACGTCGCTTTTATCAAGGATATACGAGCCGAATACATTGTAAATACCCGTCCAAGCCACCGAAACGATTAAGCACGCTAACACGTTGGCAAAACTGCTTGAAAGGCAAGCAAAAACCGACGCGCCGTATAAAAATATATTGAGTATAGGCGTATTGCCGACGAGCGCTCCAACCGCTATTACCAAGATACCCGTTCCAAAGAAAAACGACGATGCAATAGAGATACCAAAATATCTTCTAAATATTATATTTAAGAAGGCATATAGGCTTGCCCAACCCAAACTCATAACCATTTTGCCTAATATTGCGCAAACTATATTTAAGAAATTACCTTTAAATGAAGTCATTGTAAGCGCGCCTGCCAAAACAGCGCCAAGCAAATAAGTAACGCACATACACGCCATAGCGAAAGCGCAAGTCAAAGATTTAGACATCATATAATCGCTTTTTTTAGCGTGCGTAGTGAAAAGTTGTTTAACGTAACCGCTCTTATAATCGTGTCCGATAAATATCGAAACCATTATTCCACCGAATATAAATACCATATTCATATTAGCGTATTTTTCAATACCCTCAAAGCCGTATATGGGAGTATCAGCCGCGATTGCTTGCCAAACGTTAGTAAATATAGGTTCGGTAACCGTTCCGTCAGGATTTGTCATACCCGTCATACCGATAAGCATTGCAGGGATAATTGCCGCAATCGCAAGAAAAATATAAAATAGCGGTGTATGGAAAAGGCGGTAAAAATCAACGCCCAGCATACCTTTAAATCTTTTAATAAAACTTGGTGATTCAAATTTTAATTCACGCGCGGTTTGCATATTATTCTTCCTCCTTTTTCGACATTAATTCTATATAATATTCTTCAAGACCGATTTTATTTTTCTTTATTTCATTGACGACGTGTCCACTCTTAAACAAATATTCTACGATTTTTTCGGTATCGTCAACGTCGTAAACGCGGATATATTCATCTTCTTCGCGCACGTCGCTAAACTCTTCTTTTAAAGCGGCTTTTGCGCCTTGCATATCTTTGGTTTTGATAGAAACGAAAACCCTACATCTGCCTTCCATATCTTTTGCAGAAAGTTCTTGTATCATTTTACCTCTACGAATAATTCCGTAGTGCGTTGCAATTTTTTCAAGTTCCCCCAAAATATGCGAAGATATAAGAACGGTAGTAGAATATTTTTGAGTTATATCGACTAAAATTTCACGCATTATGCGCATACCGTCAGTATCAAGGCCGTTAATCGGTTCGTCGAGTATAAGTAACGCAGGGTCGCCTAAAAGCGCCATTGCAATACCTATACGCTGTTTCATACCCAGCGAACAACTTTTGAATTTTATTTTTGCCGAATCTTCCATGCGGACGATTTTAAGAACTCTATTAATTTCTTCTTCGGGATTTTCAAGCCCTAAATTTATGGCTTGCATCATAAGATTGTTCCAAACGCTTGACCCTGGGAAACAGCCTGCGTTTTCTATAAGTGCGCCTACCCTTACGCGTCTACCAGCGTCGGTGTAATCTTTGCCAAACAGTTTAATTTCACCGCCGTCGGGAACTAAAAGTCCGCATATAAGTTTTTCGGTGGTAGACTTACCGCTACCGTTTTCACCGATAAATCCGTAAATGCTACCAACAGGCACGGTCATATTGAGATTATCAACCGCATACATACCGCGGAAACTTTTGGATAAGTTTCTTATTTCGATTGCGTTCATTGTATTCTCTCCTTTTACGATATAATTCTATTTTAATTAAGCGAAAATATTATATATTTCTATTGTTTACAAAAAGCAATAATTGTGTAATCAGTTTGTAATAATTTTGTTAAAATTTTGTAAACGTAAAGATTTCCCCCTACAAAAGGCAAAAATAAAAGGCTCTACAAACGAGAGCCTAACAAAAAAGCCGAGCAATTTTGCTCGGCTTAACTTTTGGTTTTTAATTATTCACCTTTGAAAGGCAACAAATCAACCAACCTTGCGCGTTTGATAGCGACAGCCAAAACTCTTTGGTGTTTTGCGCAAACGCCAGTCATACGACGGGGAAGAATTTTACCGCCTTCGGTAACGTACTTCTTCAAAGTGTTAACGTCTTTGTAGTCAATAGCGTCAACTTTGTTTTGACAGAAAGCACAAACTTTTCTGCGGGGAATTCTTTTAACGAATTTTTTTCCTTCCTTGGGCGCAACTGCAGTTTCAGCAGCGGGCGCTTGGGTGGTTACTATGGTATTTTCTTCCATGTTTAATCTCCTTAAAATCAATCCTTAACGGACAAACTTGTCCGCGTTTTAGAACGGAAGTTGATTGTCGTCAATCGCTTCTAATTGCGGACGTTCTCTCCTTGCCGACATAACGGGCGCATCCGAGTCTACGTCAGATTGTGCGTTCTTGGGCGTAAGGAATTCAACTTCGTTTGCAACTACGTCGGTAACGTTTCTCTTAATACCGTCTTTATCTTCATAAGAACGGTTTTGCAAACTACCGATAACTGCTACTTTGTTACCTTTCTTCAAATACTTACCGCAGTTTTCTGCTCTACCGCGCCATACCGTGATATTGAAAAAATCAGTTTCACGAGTGCCGTCGGCATTAGCGTAATCACGCGATACGGCGATAGCGAACCTGCACACAGCAACGCCGCTGGGCGTTTCGGTGAGTTCGGGATCACGGGTTAAATTTCCGATTAAGATAACTTTGTTCATAATTCTTTTCCTCTTTAAATTTTGGTAATCAATCTTCTGATGATACCGTCAGTTATACCGATAACACGTTTTAACTCTTCAACGAACGCTCTTTCAGCTTCAAACGTCATCAAAACGTAATAACCTTCGGATTTGTAGTTAATGGGGTATTGCAATTTTTTAACGCCCCAACGGTCAGTTTTTTCAACCACGCCGCCGTTTTTACTAACCAAATCTTCGATTTTCTTTACGATTCCGTCTTTTGCTTCGTCGGTGAGAGCCGCATCAAGGATATAAAGCATCTCGTATTTCGTCATAATTTTTACCTCCCGGACTTATTCGGCTTGCCATAAAAGACAAGCAAGGTTAATTTTTGGCTGTAAATTTCGCCAAGTTCCATTATAATAACAAAAATTTACCTTTTTGTCAATTATTTTATATTAATTATTTAATTAATTGCGTCGTTTGCAACGTCTAACAGTTCAATCAAAGTATAAGTATACAATTTTGAATACGCTCCACTCGTTTTTTCAGCAATTAATCCCGCATCAATAAATTGACGTACCGTTGCATTAGTAAACTTTAAAGATATCTCCGATGCGTTTTCCAAATTTCCAAGCGTCATATTTGACGAAACATACCTTTCTGGTCTACCATCGGTATCTATACCTGCCGTATCATTAAAAGTTTCCCCGTCGAAGCAAAGCAACAACCACAAACCGTCGTTTGAGTGAATATAATATATCTCTCCGTCGTAACTTTCGCCGTCTTTTATATGAACGTAAACGTCGTGCATAATGGGATTTCCTTCCTCATCAAACTGCGCAACTCCGTCAATTACGACTTGTTCGGAAACTTTCTTAAATTTAGTGTTTTTATCAAGAATATCCGCATCTGTTGTTGCTTGTGCTTCGGTTATAAAACAGTTTTTGCCGTATACTTCGTAAAGCGATAAATTATTAAGGTCAGTACCGATTGAACCTACCGTAGAGCCGCCGTTAATCAAGGCATCCATTATTTTATTACCCGAAGTCAATTCTCCGTTTACATCTTCCCTCGTGATTACGGTTGAAAGTTTAACGTTGGTAAACTGAATATTCTTTAAGTCTGCAATCGTTAAATCGTCAGCACTCGTAGCACTTGGGCTTGCCTGCACTAAAATATCCAAAAGCAAGTTATAATCTGCCGCCATCAGATCAGCCGAACCTTCAATTACGGTTGTGAGTTGAACACCGTCAAGGTTAAATCCACCCGATAACGAACCGATAGTAAGACTATCAACGCTAGCGCCTTTTTTGCCCGTTGCTTGTAACAATATATCAAACAACTTTCCGTTATAAGTTGCACTATCTGGGTCGTTGTCGTAAGTAATAACGGTAGTTAAAGCAACTAAATTAATATCAAACTTGCCGTTCATATCGTCGATAGAGAACTCTTTTGCTTTTTCTTCTATTGCTTCGTCAGTTAAATCCGTAATGGAAGTTCCAGTTGCTTGAAGCAAAATCTTGTATAATTCACGGTTA
>JAFVTK010000058.1 GCA_017503265.1 Clostridia bacterium
ACAAAAAGGTCAAAACGATTTGCCAGAAGGTATTCGCGCAGTAGATAAGTTCGTTAAAGATTATATTTCTAATTTTGGCGGGGCGGTTGATTACGTTCACGGCGAAAGCAATCTTAAAAAACTAGTGGACGATAGGGACGACGCAGTTGGTATTCTTTTCGATAAACTCGATAAGTCGGATTTATTTAAATACGTTTCTAAAAACGGCGCGTTTCCTAGAAAGACGTTTTCAATGGGGGAAGGTGTTGAAAAACGTTATTATTTAGAAGGTAGAAGGATTACGAAATGATTAAGGTATGTAAATTTGGCGGAACGTCAATGGCTGACGCAAACGCTATAAGACAGGTTAAAAAGATTATTGATGCTGACACTGCAAGGCGTTACGTTATAGTTTCTGCGCCTGGCAAAAGGTTTAAAGACGATATTAAAATTACCGATATGTTATACCGTTGCTATAACGAAGTGGTTGAATTCGGTACTTGTAAAAAGAGTTTTGATATTATCCGCGAAAGATTTATTCAAATCGTTAAGGATTTAAATCTCTCTCTCGATATTAATTCGGTTCTCGATAAAACGGAAAAAGAAATTAACGAAAGTAAATGCCCGGATTTTGCTGCTTCGCGTGGGGAATATCTCTCGGCGATAATCGCTGCGGATTTTCTCGGCTTTGAATTTGTTGACGCTGCCGAAATGGTTAGATTTGACAGCCACGGCAAACTAAACGACGATTATACAGACGATAAGGTTTCTAACCGTTTGTCAAAAGTTGAAAAGGCGGTTATCCCTGGTTTTTACGGTAAGAATTTCCAAGGCAATATTAAAACTTTCAGTCGTGGTGGTAGCGATATAACAGGTTCTATCGTTGCGCGCGGTGTAAAAGCCGACCTTTACGAAAACTGGACGGACGTTAGCGGATTTTTAGTGTGTGATCCGCGTATCGTTCCCGAAGCAAAGGTTATCAATCAAATTACATATAAAGAAGTTCGTGAATTGTCTTACATGGGCGCTTCGGTATTGCATGCAGAAGCGATTGCGCCCGTTATGAAAAGAAGAATTCCTATCAATATTAAAAATACGTTTAAGCCCGAAGATAAAGGCACTATGATAGTCCCTAACGAACAATATCAATCGGATTCTAACGATAGCGTAATTACGGGTATTGCCGGTAAAAAGAACTTCACCGTTTTACTTATCGAAAAGTCAATGATGAACGCGGAAGTTGGGTTTATCCGTCGCGTACTTTCAGTTGTTGAACATTATAACGTTTGCGTTGAACATTTGCCGTCAGGTATAGACACGCTTTCTGTAATTATTGAATCCGACCAATTGAAAGACGGTGTGTTATCGGATATGGTTGGTGAAATAAGGGAAAACGTTAATCCCGACTATATTCACGTTATTGAAAATATTTCGCTTATCGCAACGGTTGGACACGGTATGGCAAGGCGTTTAGGTACTGCGGCAACGCTCTTTACCGCACTTGCAAATGAAAATATCAATATTAGGATGATTGACCAAGGTTCAAGCGAACTTAATATTATTATCGGTGTTGCTAATACTGATTATGAAAAATGTATCCGCGCTATCTATAAAGCGTTTGTACCATAATTCTATGTAAAGTTGTTTTTTAGGAGTTGTCCGTTCGGGCAACTCTTTAATTTTATACGATTTTATTTTGTGTCTTTTCGTGCAAAATTTAACTATAATTTTATAAACCTTATCTCGGTGATTGTGCTATAATAATATTAGAAATAAAAAATTTTTTACTTGACTGTGGCGTTAATTTTTTGTCAATATTTTATGCTCTTTAATTAACATAAAAGTTATAATAGGTATAATAAAAATGATATTATTAAAAATACTATGATTAATTGACAAAAAGTTGCAATTTTTATACAATAAAGCAGGTTGAAATTTTAGTAAAAAATTATTAAAAATAAATTAAATTATAGGGGTGAATAAAGGTATGGATTACGCAAAAGAATCTCTACGTCTCCACGGATTATGGAGAGGTAAAATTGAAGTCGTTTCAAAAGTTAAGGTTGAAGATAAAGAGGATTTATCGCTCGCATATACGCCTGGCGTTGCGCAACCTTGTATTGAAATTAACAAGGATTATTCTAAATCTTTTGAACTTACCGCAAGGGGAAACACGGTTGCAGTTATTACTGACGGAACGGCTGTTTTAGGGCTTGGTGATATAGGTCCAGAAGCAGGTATGCCCGTTATGGAAGGCAAGTGTGTGTTGTTTAAAAGTTTTGGTGGCGTTGATGCTATTCCGCTCTGCGTTCGTAGCAAAAACGTTGATGAAATAGTACAAACGGTTAAATTACTTGCAGGTAGTTTTGGTGGCGTTAATTTGGAAGATATTTCTGCACCAAGATGCTTTGAAATTGAAAAAAGATTAAAAGAAGACCCGGAAGTTGATATTCCGATTTTCCACGACGACCAGCACGGTACTGCGGTTGTATGCGTTGCTGCGTGCATTAACGCGCTTAAACTCGTCGGCAAAAAATGGGAAGACGTAAGCATTGTGTTTAGCGGGGCAGGCGCTGCTGGTGAAGCAATTGCGAAACTTATGATTTCTATGGGCGCAAAAGACGTAGTTATGTGCGACCGCCACGGTATAATTTATAAGGGAAGAAAAGAAGGTATGAATTCCGCTAAGGAAGAAATTGCTGAATTTTCAAATAAACTCGGTAAAAAGGGTTCGCTTGCTGACGCTGTTAAGGGCGCAGATATTTTCGTTGGTGTAAGTTCACCAGGACTTTTAACGCCTGAAATGGTTGCATCAATGAACAAAGGCGCAATCGTTATGCCTATGGCTAACCCTGTTCCTGAAATTATGCCCGACATTGCGTTAAAAGCAGGCGCTGCCGTAGTTGGTACGGGTAGAAGCGATTTCCCCAACCAAATCAATAACGTTCTTGCGTTCCCTGGTATTTTCCGCGGTGCGCTTGATTGTAGGGCAACTGATATTAACGAAGAAATGAAAGTTGCCGCTGCAAAAGCAATTGCATCTCTAATTTCTGACGAAGAACTTCGCGCTGATTATATTATTCCTGCGCCGTTCGATAAACGTGTTGGACCTACCGTTGCAAAAGCGGTTAAAGATGCGGCTATTGCAACTGGTGTTAACAGAATTTAATCTAGTAAATGAGTTTTTTTGATAACGTTTACGAAGTAGTTAAAAAAATCCCTTACGGTATGGTCATGAGTTACGGCGATATAGCCGAACTTTTAGGCAATAAAAAGATGTCAAGGCAAGTGGGGTGGGCGCTTCACGTCAACCCCTCACCAGAAACCATACCGTGTTATAGGGTTGTTAATCGCTTCGGACAGGTAAGTAGGGCGTTTGCTTTCGGCGGAGAAAACCGTCAACGCCAACTTTTAGAGCAAGAAGGCGTAATTTTTGATAAAAAAGGGTGCGTAAAGCCTTGCTTTTTTGTTTCAAAACGGATATAATATCTAATGCTTAACGTTTTAAGCGTTAGATATTTTGTTTTTGTAAACTAACTTACAAATAATTGTTTTCGGTTAGAACGCCTTGGGCGCTACCGTTAGTTATTCCTAGCGAGTTAAAGATAGAATAAAAACAAAAGTATATTTCGGGGTGTAGCGCAGTTGGTAGCGCGCTTGGTTCGGGACCAAGAGGTCGTGGGTTCAAATCCCGTCACTCCGACCAAGGAAAAAGGCAGTCGCAAGACTGTCTTTTTTGTGTGACGGGGTTTGAATTAAGGAAAAAATTTACTATTTTAAAACTAAAACGTTATAATAAATTACGTTTAACAATTTAAATAAAAAATCGACAAGATTTCGTGTTGAAACTTGTCGATTTTTTTGTTGTAAAAAAGCAAATAATTTATATTCAAAAACTAAATTACGCAATAATAATATTTTTCGCAAAATTTATTGTTTTATTGAAAATTAGGGGCGTGTTTTGGGAATAAAAGTCAACTAAAAGCGTATTTTAGACAATTATATAGGTCGATATCTTTATTGCAAACATGTTAAAATAAACAAGTAAAATACGGGGACAGTATTTTTTGGGATAAAATTCAAAACAATATGCGTTCTCGTTTTAAAACGGCAACTGAATTTAAAAATATATAAAGGAGAGAAAAAATGAAACTCAAAAAATTGTTCAGTTTAATTTTGGCAGGCATGCTTGCATTAGGTGTAACTGGTTGTGCAGACACCAAAGCGGTAAGCGTTGACGATTTATTCGTACCGACTTATCAAGATGCAGGCGAAATCGTACTTCGTACTGACCTTCCCCCGAATCAATCGGATAGGGAACAGATGTTACAGTACTTGGATTGTGGATTTAACGCAATACCTTTGACCGACGACTTTTGTAGTTCGGCAAAAGTTGCACCTTATATGGATGAACTTGCAGAATACGAAGCCGCTCTTTTAGAATGGGACGGTATTAATCCTGCAACAAAACCGAAAGAGCCGGATAAGCCCGATTACGTTAAGGCACTTGAACTTTGCGAAGAATTAGGGGTTGACGTGTATATCCGTCCGCACAGCGATTTCGTTGCGGAAGAACCTGAAAATGCGCTTGGTACAAAAACTTACTATGAAGAAAGATTTTACAATTTTGACTTTACCAAATATCCCGCGGTTAAAGGTTTTATGATGGTTGACGAACCTACTTACGGCAAGGTAACCGACTTGGCGAATAGATATTTGCCGTGGTTTAATGAAAATTACGGCGATAAAGGTTACGAAGTTTTGATTAACCACTTGTCGCCTGGTAATAATAACTGGAAAGATAAATACAGCAACGGCTTAACTTACGACGATTATATCGCGCATTTCTATAATGATTTTTTAGGGCAATGTAATTCGGTTAATAAAGTATTCTCACACGACGGTTACGTTTTGAAGAGTGATGGCACGAATAACTTTATTGACGATACGCATTTGTTTGCTGGACTTAAATTAAAAGATTACGCTAATCAATACGGTGTTGATTACGGCGCGTATATTCAATGTTGGCACTCGGATAGTTCTGACGAAAGGGCGCTTACGTCATACGCAGACTTTTCTTTCCAAGTATGTTCGTATCTTGCAATGGGCGCAAAAATTTTATCTTTCTACGGATACAGAAATTACGGTTCGGAAAACCACCTTACCATCGGCGGTGAAAAAACTGATAAGTGGTACTGGGTTCAACAAGTAAACCAAATGGTCAAAAAACTTGACGGTGTAATTTTCAATTTTGAGTGGGAAGGTTTATACACCAACGTTGGCACGGGTAACTTCTTTGAAACGGTAGGACATTTTGAAGCGGTTAAAAATTTAGACATTGACAGTTTGGACGGGGTTAAATCGTTCAATAGCAAATATAACGCGATAGTTGGTCAATACGAAGACGCCGACGGAAATAAAGGTTTTATGTTAGTTAACTATGAAGAACCTAGCATTAAACATACCAACAAAGTTACTATGAAGTTTGAAAATGCTGACGGCGTATTGCTTTATAGGAACGGCGACCCCACCACGATAGGGTTAAAAGATAAAACGTTCACCATTGATTTAGAGGCTGGCGAAGGAGTGTTTATCGTTCCGCTTAATAAAAAATAATACGCATTTACAAACGATTTAACAAGGAGACTTTATGAAAAATAATTGTGAAACCGGACAGCAATCGCTCGCAATAAATAGCAATAAAAAAGTTGCAATAAAAGACGGTGGAATTATATTTTCTACTTTAATGTTGCTTCCTGCGATACTTCACTTTTTAGTATTGTATTGCGGTGTTAACCTTAACTCTATACTTTTAGCGTTTAGCGTACCTAAGTCTGACGGAGGTCAAGAATTTTCGCTTTATAACTTTCAAAGGTTTTTTGCAAATATGGCAAACCCCGAATCGCAAGTATACATGGCGCTATTTAATACGCTTGAATACTATCTGTTAAAAGTTTGTAAGTACGCGCTAACCAGTATAGTTTCGTATTTCTTTTATAAAAAACTGCCTGGTCATATAGCGTATAAGATATTATTCTTTTTGCCTAGTATGATACCTGATATGGTTTATATATCGATATTTAAGCAGTTTATAAGTAAGTACGGCCCGCTTTATGAATTTTTGGGACTTTTTGGATATAAAATGCCTTCGCTTTTGTTAGAACCGTCTACGGCGGAAGGCGTAATAATGTTTTATCATTTCTGGTCGGGTTTTGGGCCGCAACTACTTATACAGGTCGGCGCAATGAACAGAATTCCGTCGGACGTAATCGACGCGGCAAAAATTGACGGTTGCGTAGGATTTAAAGAATTTTGGTTTATAATTTTGCCACTAGTATTTGAAACGATTGCAACTTATTTCTTACTTGGTATAGTAGAGATATTTCAATCGACAGGACCGTTCTTATTCTTCGTCGGCTCGGATATGCCAGAAGTTTATACGCTTCAATACTGGATATTCCAACAAACACTTGGCGGTGCGTCAAATTATCCCGCTGCAATAGGTTTGGTATTTACTATGCTAGCGCTTCCGTTGGTATTGATAAGCAGATACTTTATTAACAAAGTAGAAACGGTAACGTATTAAGCGAGGTGAAAATATGAGAATAAAATACGTTCCGGGAACTAACGTTCCTATTCAGAAGCAAAAGAAAAAAGTTAGATGGGTTATGTGGACTGTAAGTATTATCTTCGCTATATACTCGCTAAGTCTAGTACTTCCGGTTGTTTGGGGATTAATGGCGTCAATAATGGATAGAACGCAGTTTCTTACAGATAAAGTATCTTTCCCTAATCCGCCAAAGTTTATAAACTATATTACGGCGTTTACAGAACTTCAAACCGAAGGAAACAATATGTTTATGATGATATTTAACAGTTTGTGGTATTCGGTTGGTAATCCGTTAATAGCGGTATTTACAACGATGATATCGTCGTACGTTTGCGCAAAGTACAGTAAAAACACCTTGTGTAGAATCGTTTACTGGATTGCAATTATGACTATGATGATACCTATTTCAGGTAGTCTGCCGTCGTCGCTTAAAATAAGCCAAATGTTAGGGCTTTACGATAATCCGTTAACGTTAGTTACGTCTATCGGTGGTTTAGGCTCAAACTTCGTAATAGGTTACGCTTTCTTTAAAGGCGTTGACTGGGCTTATGCAGAATCAGCGTTTATGGACGGGGCAAGTCATTTTAGGGTATTTTTCCAAATAATGTTACCACAAGCAATTTCGCCTATCATAGCGCTCGTCCTTACAGGGTTTAT
>JAFVTK010000059.1 GCA_017503265.1 Clostridia bacterium
AACTCTATTAGTTGCACTTCTTATGAGTGTAACTTGCATCTTCGGACTTACCGCTTGTAACGACGGCGGTAGCGTAAGAGACCTTGACGACATTGTCAAGAGCGGTAAAATCACGGTCGCAACAAACGCAGAATTCCCTCCGTTTGAAAATAAAGAGGGCGAAAATTACGTTGGTATCGATATTGATATTGCACAAGCAATCGCTGATTATCTCGACGTTGAACTTGTAATCAACAATATGGCATTTGAATCGGTCGTTACGTCAGTTCAAAAAGGTCAATCGGATTTGGCACTTGCAGCGTTAACTATTAACGAAACCCGTCTTAATGCAATCGATTTTTCTGACGATTATTTTGGGGCTGCTCAGTACGTTGTCGTTAAAGCAGACGATACTACTTTTGATGCATGTACAACGAAAGAAGACGTCGACACTATTCTTGGCACGTTAAGCGGAATAGCGGGCGCGCAAAGTGGTACTACTGGTTACTACTACATAAAAGGTTCTTCTGCTTTTGAGTTCAATGGATTTTCTAATTTAGAAGCAAGAGGATACGATACTCCGTCGGAAGCAGCAATGGCTGTTGCGAATAATCAAATTAAACTTGCAATAGTTGACGACGAAGTTGCAAATCAAATCGTTGCAGCAAATTCAAACGTTAAAGCAATTCAAATCGCATTGTCTACCGAAAAATACGGTATCGGCATTAATAAGAGCAATAAAGGACTTGCTTTTGTTGTAAATAAAGTTCTTGCGCAACTTAAAGAAAGCGGTGAACTTAACGCAATTATAGAAAGGCATACTGCTGCGGCGGCTGAATAAAGCAAATGAGTATTTGGGAACTTTTTGTAAAATCTTTCGTTGAAGACGGGGGATATAAAGAAGTGCTTAGAGGACTTGCGGTTACACTCGTAACCGCAATTTGCGCTTTAATAATCGGTATAATACTCGGCACAATAGTTGCTTTCACGCAAATTGCGAAAGGTAAAGGCCCTATATTGAGATTTTTTAAAGGATTTTTCAAAGTATACGTTTCAATATTTAGGGGAACGCCGATTGCCGTGCAATTATTATTTATCTACTTCGTTATATTTCCAGCAATCGGACTTGGTTTAATGAAAGCGGAAATAGTAGGTTTGATTATATTCGGCTTGAATTCTGGCGCGTACGTTTCTGAAATTATGCGTGGCGGAATTTTGTCCGTGGATAAAGGTCAATCGGAGGCTGGTAGAGCACTTGGTCTAAACAATACGCAAACTATGTTAAAAATAGTAGTTCCGCAAGCCGTAAAAAACGTAATACCTACCATAGGTAATGAATTTATATCCTTATTAAAAGAAACTTCGGTTTTAAGTTTTATAGGTGTAATGGATTTAACCAAAGCGTTTAGGGAAATCGGTAGCGCAAATTACGAATATACTATTCCTTATCTTATACTTGCGATTTCGTATTTAGTTTTAGTCTTTATTGCTTCGGGCATCGTAAAATTGATAGAAAGGAGGATGCGCGCAAGTGATAATCGCTAAAAATATTTATAAAAGTTTTGGTAAGGTTTCAGTCTTAAACGGGATATCCTGTGAAATAAAAAAAGGTGAAAAAGTTGTAATTATCGGACCTTCTGGTAGCGGAAAATCTACTTTTTTACGTTGTATGAATTTGTTGGAAACGCCTACAAATGGTGAAATATGGTTTGACGACAAACTCATTAACGAAGTTGACCCGTATTTACACGACGATTTGATAGAAAAATCAAATACTTGTAAAAAATTAATTCAGTCAAATATAGATACGGAAAGTGCTTTATTAAAAATAAAAGAAGAAAAATTATTAAAAAAATACGAAGGTAAAGAGTTTAGGCTTGCTGTTAAAGAATTTACAAAAGCAAACCACATAGACATAAACTTTGCCCGCAGAAAAGTAGGTATGGTTTTCCAACACTTTAATTTGTTTAATAATTTAACCGTTTTGCAAAATCTTACGCTTGCGCCCGTACAACTAAAAATTAAAACGAAAGAACAAGCCGAAGAAAAGGCAATGGCGCTTCTTAAACGAATAGGGTTAGAAGAAAAAGCGAACGCGTATCCGTCAACTTTATCAGGTGGGCAAAAACAAAGAATAGCAATTATTCGCGCGCTTGCAATGGAACCAGACGTTATGCTGTTTGACGAGCCTACGAGTGCGCTTGACCCTGAAATGGTTGGCGAAGTTTTAGAACTTATGAAAGATTTGGCTAACGAAGGAATGACTATGGTTGTCGTTACGCACGAAATGGGTTTTGCAAAAGAAGTAGCATCACGCATACTGTTTATGGACGGCGGAGTTATTAAAGAAGAAAATTCGCCAAAAGAATTCTTTTCTAATCCCAAAGATTTAAGGCTAAAAGAATTTTTATCAAAAGTACTTTAATAACGATTAATTAAGAAAGGAAAAGCAAAAAACTTGTGCTTTTCCTTTTTCATTTTTTAGATAAAACGTAGTCGGCTTGACTAATAAGTGTTAAAATGGTAAAATAATTTTATTAAAACAATTCGGTGGAATATGGTCAAAATTTTAGTTGTTGACGACGATAAGAATATTCGTAAACTTATGACAGTCGTATTAGAAAGTGAAGGCTTTACTGTGATAAGCGCATCTGACGGGGAAAAGGCGCTTGATATTATGGATAAAGAAACGATTGATATGGTAATCGTTGATATAATGATGCCAAATATCGACGGATACGAATTTACTAAAAGCGTCCGCGAGACAAATGCAAAACTTCCTATTATAATGGTTTCGGCAAAGCAACTAGCAGAAGACAGAAAAAAGGGTTTTGTTGCAGGTATTGACGATTTTATGGTTAAACCCATAGATACGGAAGAATTAGTGCTTCACGTTCGTGCGCTTTTGCGTCGTGCAAAGATAAATAGCGAAGGTAAAATTGTTATCGGCGAAGTTACCGTTGACAGCGAATCTATGACGGTTAGTCGTGCAGGGGAGACGCAAATTTTACCGCAAAAAGAATTTCAACTTTTATATAAACTTTTATCGTATCCTGATAAGATATTTACAAGAATTCAACTTATGGACGAAATTTGGGGTATGGATAGCGATACTGGTTGGGAAACGGTAACCGTGCATATCGCAAGGCTTCGTAAAAGGTTTGAATATTATCCCGAGTTTGAAATTCGTTCAGTTCGCGGATTAGGATATAAGGCGGTTAAAAAATGAAAACAAAAAATAAAAAATCTTTTAGAACCCCGCGCGTAATGATTGCTTTTGCGTTGTTGGTGTTTGGTATTTTATCGTTAACCATGGCAATAGTGGGTTGCGCAATATATTTAATGTTTAGAAGAAATGCTCTCGTTCTAGACTCATATGAAACTCTTGGTATGCTTTTGTCAGTGTTTTTATTTGCAAGTATAATAATAGGAACTTTAATAGGTATTATAACCGGTAGAGTTTTCTTAAAGAATATGGATAAAATTGTGGACGGAATGGAAGATTTAGCGCAAGGAAACTATAAGGTTCGCGTTCCAGAAGTTGACGCGGGGTTATCAAAAGATTTAACGCATAGTTTTAATCTTATGGCAACCGAACTTGAAAACACGCAAATGCTTCGTTCAGATTTCGTAAACGAATACGCTCACGAATTCAAAACGCCGATAGTTTCGCTTTTAGGGTTTGCAAAGATTTTGAAAAAAGGAAATTTGACAAAAGAAGAAAGCCTTGAATATATAAACATTATAGAAGAAGAAGCGCAAAGACTTTCGACACTTGCAACGAATTCTCTAAATTTAACCAAAGTTGATAAACAAACTATATTAACGGGATTGACTACTTTTAATCTTTCAGAGCAAATAAGGAACTGCATTTTGCTTGCGGAGAAAAAGTGGACGGAAAAAAAATTAGACTTGCAACTTGATTTTGACGAAGTATTTATTTGCGCCAACGAAGAAATGTTAAAACAGGTTTGGATTAATCTTATCGATAATGCTATAAAATTTGCAGACGTTAAAGGTGATTTAACTATAAAAATTTATAAAGACGCTAAATCAATAGTCGTGTTGGTAAAAGATAAGGGCGTGGAAATTAAAGAAGAAGACAAGGAAAAAATTTTTACAAGATTTTATCGCGCGGATAATTCGGACGGCATTGAAGGGCACGGCGTTGGGC
>JAFVTK010000060.1 GCA_017503265.1 Clostridia bacterium
CTTTCTTAGTACTTCTACTCATGTCGTTCTCCTTAATTTATCCTTGTAATGATAAGTTTATTGGAAGCCTTCTTATGCTTTCTGGTCTTATAACCGAGAGCAGGTTTACCCCAAGGAGTAACAGGCCCCGGCATACCAACAGGCGACTTACCTTCACCACCACCGTGGGGGTGGTCACACGGGTTCATAACAACACCACGTACTGAAGGACGGATACCAAAGTATCTAGTCTTGCCGGCTTTACCGATTCTAATGATTTCGTGTTCCAAGTTACCAACCTGACCGATAGTCGCTTTGCAGGTAGCAAGGATATATCTCATTTCACCGCTAGGCATTTTCAAAGTAACGTACTTTTCATCCCTTGCCATGATTTGAGCGCTCATACCAGCTGCTCTTGCAATTTGACCACCCTTACCGGGTTGCATTTCAATGTTGTGAACCATCGTACCAACGGGGATATCTTTAAGCGCAAGTGCGTTACCTGCTTTGATATCTGCGGTAGGACCGCTCATAACTTTATCACCAACTTTCAAACCTACGGGCGCAAGAATATAAGTTTTTGCACCGTCTGCGTAGTAGAGAAGCGCGATATTTGCGCTACGGTTAGGATCGTATTCAATACTTTTAACCGTTGCAGGAACACCGTCTTTCATTCTCTTGAAGTCGATTATACGGTATTTTCTTCTGTTACCACCGCCGATATGACGAACGGTAATTTTACCTTGGGCGTTTCTACCGCCACTCTTTCTCTGATCTTCGAGAAGGGATTTTTCAGGTTTTTTAGCCGTGATTTCGTCGTAAGCACTAACCGTCATAAAACGACGTGCCGACGAAGTCGGTTTATATCTCTTAATAGCCATTATCTTGTTCCTCCGAGATTTAATTAGGACAACGAATCGAAGAATTCGATTGACTTACTGTCCTTTTTAAGTTGAACGATGGCTTTCTTGTAGTCGGGTGTGTAACCCTCGTATCTGCCCTGTCTTTTCAACTTACCGCTAACGATTGCTGTGTTTACCTTTTCAACGCTTACGCCGAAAATTTCTTCGATAGCGAGTTTGATTTGCGTTTTGTTTGCGTCTTTCGCAACCACAAAACTGTACTTCTTATCTTTGATACCCGCATAACTCTTTTCAGAGAGAAGCGGTCTGATTATAATATCGTGCGCAGCCATTATTCTCCGTAAACCTCCTCGATTTGTTGTACGGCTTGTTTGGAAATAACGAGTTTCGCATTTTTAACAACGTCGTAGGTGTTAATTTGATTTGCAGCGATAGTCGAAATCTTTTCGATATTTGCGCTTGCTCTCAAAACTGCTTCGTCATTATTATCCATAACCAAAAGTACGGATTTTTCCAAATTGAACGCTTTGAGGAAAGCAGCCATTTCTTTGGTCTTGGGCGCTGCTACTTTAATTTCATCAACGAAGATAACTTCGTCGTCTCTAATCTTTTGTGAAAGAGCAGATAAAAGTGCAACTGCTTTTGCTTTCGCGTTCATTTTTTTACTAAAATCTCTGGACTTAGGAGCGAAAACTACGCCACCCTTAACCCATTGAGGACTTCTGATAGAACCTTGACGTGCTCTACCCGTTCCTTTTTGTCTCCAAGGTTTAGCACCACCGCCGCGTACTTCGCTACGGGTAAGCGTGCTTTTCGTGCCTTGTCTTTCGTTAGCCAATCTTTGAACTACAGCCTGATGAATAACCGATTCGTTATATTCGGTATTAAACAAAGCGTCGTTTAATTCAAGAGCGCCAACTTCGTTAGCCTTCATATCGTATAATTTAACACTAGGCATAATCTTTCTCCTTACGCTTTAACGCTGTTTCTCAAAGTTACGATGCTCTTAACAGCACCAGGAACTGCACCTTTAACAAGGATTGCATTTCTTTCTTTGTCGACTTTTACAATTTCAAGGTTCAAGATGGTTACGTTTTCGTTACCCCATTGACCTGACATCTTCTTGCCTTTGAATACTCTTGACGGATTACTGATAGCACCCATCGAACCAACTTCTCTGTGTACAGGGCCTACACCGTGGGTTTCTTTAAGTCTGTGATGATTCCACCTTTTAATTACACCAGTGAAACCGTGACCTTTTGAAACGCCAGAAACGTCTACCTTGTCACCTGCTTGGAACACGTCGCAAGTTACGACTGAACCAACCGTCATAGCGTCAGCACCTTCAAGTTTGAATTCCTTCAAAACTTTTTGCGCGGGTACGCCGATCTTCTTGAACAAACCTGCTTGGGGTTTATTCAAACGTTTTTCGTCGATTGCGTCAAATCCGAGTTTAACCGCCGAATAACCGTCTCTTTCCAAAGTTTTTACCTGAACGACGGGGCAAGGACCTGCCTCGATAACCGTTACCGGAATAACTTTGCCGTCTGCAGAGAATAACTGCGTCATTCCCAACTTTCTACCAATGATTGCTTTATTCATAGATAAAGTTCACCTCCGATATATATTATATAATGTTTATAAATTACAACTTAATTTTGATATCTACGCCTGCGGGCAAATGAATACTGTCGAGAAGTTTGACGTTGGGCGAATAGATATCGATAAGTCTTTTATGCGTTCTGATTTCAAATTGTTCGCGCGAATCTTTATATTTGTGGGGCGAACGAAGAATCGTAACGATTTCCTTCTCGGTGGGAAGCGGAATAGGTCCGCTGATTTTTGCGCCCGATTTCTTCATAGTTTCAACGATTTTTGCCGCTGCTTGATCGAGCATTTCCGTGTCGTATGACATGAGTTTAATTCTGATTTTTTGACTTGCCATTTTTGTTTCTCCTTTTTTACCTAACTTTTGCCGTGCATGCTGTAAACTTTGCCGTGTGTGTCAATTTTTGTTAATAAAAAAATCATCCGCCGATACTTAAATTTTTTAAGTCGCTGCGAATGACTTTACTAATCTTATTGAAGTTAGTCGCAGGGGTCTTGCCCCCACACTTGTCAACGGAAATTATCTATCGCTAGGCACGATTTAAGTAACTTCCCGTATCATCCCAGTTTACACAGCCTATATATTATATAAAACGTTTTTAATAAAGTCAAACGTTTTCGCCGTGTTTTTTAAATTTTTTTTAATTTTTTGTCATAATTTCAAAAAGCAGGTAAAATCAACGTTTTTGCCTGCTTTTTATTGAATTTTAAGCAATTTTACTTCTAATTAATGTGGGTTTTGCTCCGTCTGTAACGACATTTTCGTCAATGATAACTTTTTCAATATCTTTTTCCGACGGCAAATCGTACATAGTATCAATCATAAGATTTTCCAAAATAGTACGAAGTCCCCTTGCCCCTGTCTTTAATTCTATCGCGCGACGAGCAACGGCAGAAACCGCACCGTCAGTAATTTCAAGTTCTACGTTATCAAGACCGATAAGGCGTTTATATTGTTTAACCAAAGCGTTCTTGGGTGCGGTGAGAATATTCACGAGTGCTTTTTCATCAAGAGGATGAAGTCCAACCGTAATAGGTATTCTACCAACGAATTCTGGGATTAGACCATACTTAATCAAATCTTGGGGTTGAACGTCGCGAATAATATCAGCGCCTTTTTCCTTTTCGGTTTCAACGGTTGCCGTAAAACCAAGCGAATTAGTGCCTTTGCGTTTACCGATAATTTCTTCTAAACCAACGAAAGCACCGCCACAAATAAACAATATATTAGTAGTATCAATTTTAATACACTCTTGTTGGGGGTGTTTTCTTCCGCCTTGCGGTGGAACGTTCGCAACAGTACCTTCTATAATTTTAAGAAGCGCTTGTTGAACGCCTTCGCCTGAAACGTCACGGGTAATAGAAACGTTTTCGCCCTTTCTTGCAATCTTGTCGATTTCGTCAATATAGATAATACCGCGTTGCGCCTTTTCTACGTCAAAATCAGCGTTTTGAATAAGTTTAAGCAAGATATTCTCAACGTCTTCGCCAACGTAACCCGCTTCCGTAAGCGTAGTAGCGTCAGCAACGGCAAACGGAACGTCTAAAATTTTAGCAAGCGTTCTCGCAAGCAAGGTCTTTCCGCTTCCGGTAGGGCCTAAAACGAGAATATTACTCTTATCAAGTTCTACTTCCGAATCGGACTTCGTAGCGTTAATCCTTTTATAATGATTATAAACGGCAACTGACAAAACCTTCTTGGCTTCGTCTTGACCGACTATATATTCGTCAAGTTTGTCCTTAATTTCAACAGGCTTTAAAAGACGAATTTCCGCTTTCTTATCTTCCTTGGAAACGTCTTCTTTTAAAACGTCGCGACAAATTTCAATACACTCGTCGCAAATAAAAATTCCGTTCGGCCCTGCAATTAGGCGATTGACTAGTTCCTTCGGCTTTCCGCAAAAGGAACAAAATAATTGTTCGTTATTGTCTTTCATATCTCTCCGAAGTTTACGGACGTTTTGCAATTACTGCGTCGATAAGTCCGTATTCTTTTGCATCTTCCGCCGACAAATAATTATCTCTGTCGGTGTCTTTTTCGACCACTTCGTAAGGTTTACCGCTGTTAGCAGCCAAAATTGTGTTCAAGCGATGTTTAGTTTTAATTATGTGGTCGGCTTGAATTTTAATATCGCTTGCTTGACCTTGCGCACCACCCAAAGGTTGGTGTATCATAATTTCGCTGTTCGGGAGCGCGTACCTTTTTCCCTTTGCGCCACTTGACAAAAGGAAAGCACCCATACTTGCCGCAAGTCCTATACAAATAGTGCTTACGTCACACTTGATGTAGTTCATAGTATCGTAGATTGCCATACCTGCGGTAACGCTTCCGCCAGGGCTGTTGATATAAAGACAAATATCTTTGTTGGGATCTTTGCTTTCCAAAAAGATAAGTTGTGCAACGACTGCGTCTGCAACTGCATCATTAATTTCACCAGTCAGAAAAATAACCCTGTCTTCTAACAGCCTTGAATAAATATCGTAACTTCTTTCACCCTTGCCGGTGTTATCTATAACGTAAGGGACGACGGTATTTCTAACGTCCATAATAAACCTCCGCGTTTTCTTTTAGTTTGCAATACCGCACGGAAAAATCCGGTGCGGTATTCTTTGGTTTTACTCTATTTCGTTGGAAGATTTTAAGAAGTCGAAGAACTTCTTGATAACGATTTCGTTCTTGATATAATCGAGTTGACGTGCGCCCATATTCTTTTTAACGTCGGGTGCGGGCTTGTTTTGAGCCTTTGCCATTTCAGCGACGCGCGCTTCTACGTCTTCTTCGGTAGCGGTGATTTCTTCACGCTCAATAATACCTTCGATTACAAGTTGAGATTTTACGTATTCAGTAGCCTGTTCAGTATAATCTTTTCTGAAATCTTCCATACTCTTGTCGAGATACTTTAAGTAGTCGGCAAGTTTAAGACCTTGGTAAGAAAGTCTGTATTCCATTTCTTGAACCATACGGTCAATTTGGTTTTCAATAAGTGCATCAGGGATTTCAACGTCAGAAGTTTCAGTAATCTTTTTAACGATTTCATCTTCAAGTTCACGTTCTGCCCTATCAGCATTTTGTTTTGCAAGTCTTTCTTTGGTTTCCGCCTTATAAGCGTCTAAACTTTCTGCACCAACTGCGTCTTTAATAAAGTCGTCGTTAAGTTCAGGAAGTTCTTTCTTCTTAATTTCGTGAAGTTTAATTGCAAATACAGCGTCTTTACCTTTAAGATTTTCAGCGTGGTATTCATCAGGGAACTTAACGTTAATGTCTTTATCTTCGCCTATCTTCATACCGATAATTTGTTCTTCAAATCCAGGTATAAAGGTTTTGCTACCGATAACGAGAGTTTGTTTTTCAGCCGTGCCATTGTCAAACTTAACGCCGTCAACGCTACCAGAGTAATCGATAACTACTGAATCGCCGTCTTCAACTGCTCTATCGGTAACGTCTACCATACGGGAATTGCGTTCTTGTAAACGTTTCAATTCATCTTCAACGTCTTCGTACTTTACATTATACTCATTCTTCTTGAACTTTATACCCTTATAAGCGCCGAAAACAACTTCGGGTTTAACGGGAACGATAGCAACCATCGTGATACCGTCAGCGCTGATATCTTTTACGTCAAGATCAGGTGCTGCAACTGCAAAAATAGAAGTTTCTTTTTCAAGCACTTCCGAATAATATTTGGGGAACGCTTGGTTGATTGCTTCTTCATAGAAAACGCCTTCGCCGTAAGCAGTTTCAATTACTTTTTTAGGAACTTTGCCCTTTCTAAATCCAGGCATAGAATATTTACCCTTGGTCTTTTCATAAGCAAGGTTAATCGCTTCTTTCCATTCTGCTGCGGAAAGAGTGATTTCAACTTTTACCGTACTTTTTTCGGCTTTTTCAAACGTATACTTCATAATGTACTCCTAACATTTAAATACTTATAATTAAATCTTATTAATTTTAACACAACCAAAACTAAAAGGCAAGGTTTTTTTAGTCGTTTTGCGCGCTTTTTAAAAATTCGACGTGTTTTTCGGGTTTCACCGTTATTGAACGGAAATTATCGTATATACAAAATCCCGGTTTTGACTTGGGCGGTTTTTTCACGTTTTTCTTTTTTGTATAAACTATTTCAGTCTTGCCACCGTCCCTACCTTTTGAATAATATGCGCAAATTTCAGCAGCCGCCGTTATTACCTTATCCGACACGTCTTTTCCACCACATTCTATAACGACGTGCGACGAGTGATAATCTTTTGCGTGAAGCCAAATATCGTCTGGCTTGGCAGTAAATGTTAGTTTATCATTTTCGGCGTTATTTCTACCCGCCTTAACAGTAACCCCGTAAACCGAATAAACTCTACAAAACGCTTCAACTTTTTTCTTTTTATCGGTTGCTCTTTTTTCTACTATTAATCCTGCGTTTTCAAGTTCAGTTTGAACCAAGATAAGTTCTTCAAGCGTTTCAGCAAGCATAATCTCGTCAAGTACGCTATTTAAGTAATTAAGTTCGCTTTCCGCGCTTTCACGTTGGGGTTTAAGCGCAACGAGCGTGCGTTTTTGTTTGTTGTATTTTTTATAATAATTCTCGGCGTTTTTTGATACCGAAAGGCGTTTATCAAGCGTTATCTTTATTTCTCTACCATCGTAATAATTTTCAAGTACGCACTCACTTTCGCCGTTTTTTATTCTATATATATTAGCAAGCAAAAGTTCGCCTTTTATTCTATTTTCTTCGGCAGCCAAAGCATCCTTTTCTTTTGCCGTGATTGCAGTAAGTTTTTTCTTTGCCTTTTTAACGGCTGTATTAGTTATACTCGTAAGCCTTTCTTTTTTATTTTTAAAGCGTTTTTGCTTATCCTTTTCAGCAAAATAAAACTCTTCTGCCTGATATAAATACGGAAAATATTTTACGTCGCCTTCAACGTTTTTATACGGATACACGCACACGTCAACCACCGAGCCTTGCGCCGTTATTACGCACGGTTTTGCTGGGGTATTATATAAATATTTGTTTAAAAATTCATATAACTTTTCGCCAAAATCGTCCTTTCTTTCACCACCGTAAAAAGCGGTGAATTCATCTTCAATTTCTTTTGCGGTAGACGTTGCTACGCCTTGAACGTTTTTGCAAATAAGTTGAACTATATTTTCGTTCATATCCGCGTTAAACACGTCAATTAACGCCTTGTCGGACGGCAACTTTTTATCACCTACTGGTGGGAAAACGTAAGGCTGTCCAACGAACAGCGGACGCACTCCGTTATCAAACATATTTATACCGCGGTTACCGCCCAAAATCCTACCGTTCTCGGTTAGAATTATATTGCTGTAACGCCCCATAAGTTCAACGTAAAGCGTCTTTTTAACCGCGTCTTTAAACTCACCCGAAGCAAGTAAATCTATTTTTACTATTCTATCAAACCCTATCAATTCCACACTTAAAAGGGTGGCTGATAAAAGGTGTTTACGCATAAGCATACAAAAATTAGGGGCGGTCAAAGGACTGTCCCTTTCTTCACTTAAAATGCCTATGCGCGGTGCGGCAGGATTAACGTTTAACAGTAATTTTTCCGTTCGTTTTCCCGTATAAACCGTAAGCACCAACTCGTCGTTATTAGGCTCAATTATTCTATTGACTTTCCCACCCGCAAAAACCGAATTAAGTTCGGCGCACAAATAGCGGAGTGTAAACGCATCTTGTGGCATAATAACACCTTATATAGTGAATTTTTTTCCGTTTAAATAATAAAGCGGACTTTCCGTCTTAAAATTAAGGGTAAGTGAAACCGCCGTAAGTTTTTGAGTTTTTTCGTTCTTTAACGCATTAAAAGCAAAATCGCCGTACTTACCATCACCAACTATCGGGTGTCCGATATGCGCTAAATGCGCCCTAATTTGGTGAGTTTTGCCAGTATATAATTCTACTTCCAGCAAAGAAACGTCATCATTTATCTCGATAACCTTGTACCCAGTTTTAATTTTTACGCTATTTTTTACGGGCGTATCGTATATTTTAACCAAAGAATTATCGCTATCCTTAACAAGATACGCAGTTAAAACGTCTTGCTTTTTATTTGGAACGCCCTTGACTAACGCGTGATACTTTTTATCGAAAGTTCTATTCTTAAACCCGTCAAGTAGCGCCTTTTCCGCAACCAAGTTAAGCGCAAATATCATTACCCCGTCGGTATTGCGGTCAAGGCGGTGAATAAAGCGCGCAGTAGAATATTTTTGATTTATTAATTCAAAAACTGCTTCGGACGTAAAACCGCTTTTTTTATTGATAACTAAAATATTTTCATCTCGGTAAATTTCATTATATTTATCAATATTTATTTCTTGGCAGTAAATTTCTACTTGGTCGCCAACCGACAACGATACGTCGTCGGAAATGCGTACCCCGTTAACTTTAACGTCTTTTTGTCGCAAAGCGCGGCGCAACGCCGAAAAGGATAACCCGTCAACTGATATTAACGCAAGTTTTGATAACTTGTGATTTTTGTCGGCAATAAAAGTTTTTTTAACCATATTTCAAACGAAACGGGACTTCGGATAATCCAAAGTCCCGTAAAAATTAAAATTTATTTTTAGTCGGATTCGGTTTCTTCCTTGGGCTTAATGCAAAGTAATACGATTATTCCGATTAAGCACAACGTTCCAACCGATAAGAATACGACTGACCAAGCATTATCGCGTAACCAGTAGTTAGGTAATTTTACAACTGTTGCAGAATCGGTAATTCTTACAACCGAAGTTTCCGTAGCAGTTCTAGTCGTATAAGTTGACGTTGCGTTACATACGATTTTATACGAACCAAGTTTTGTAGGTACAAACGTTAATTCACCGTCGTAAGCGATTGCTTTAACCGCGTCGTAAGTTAAACCGTTTTCATTATAAGTAGTATTAGTTACATTTGATGCTGCCGGAACTTTTACCCAGTCAGCCTCGTCATTAACGTCTGCGTTCTTGTCTGCACTATAATAGAGAGTGTAAGTGGTCGTACAACCTTCTGCGTCAATCTTAAATTTAGATGCGGTATACTTAATATTTTTATAGCCAAGACCTTCTACGCTTGACGTTTCAATCAAAATTTCAGCGTCGTCTATAACGTGGAAATTAAACACATAATCACCGTACACGCCGTAATTCTTAACGTTGCTGTCATTTTCATCTTCTTCAAAAAATTCTTTACTTTCCATAGCGTTCTTTCCGTCAGAGAAGGAAACGTAGAAAATATAATCTCCGTCTTTTGACACCGTGAACGACATATTAGAAGACGTTGTGCTTTCCGACCTATTGAAATAATAAACGGTTGAAGTTAAATCAGCGTAAGGCTTAACGTCGTCAAATACTAAATCGGCAAGCGAAGGAAGTTCTAATTTAGCGCCGAGATAAATAGATTTACCGTCTTCGTCTTTAACTTTCTTTGCAAGCGCTGCCTTAAACGCTTCAACAGCATCTATATCGTTAACGTAAACGGGAGCGTTTTCATCAACGTGCGTTCCTTCGTTATTATCGTAAGCAACGACTTCAACGCCGTACGTTTCAATAACCGCGTCTATATCGGTGCATTTAATCGTAAACGAATCGTTACCATTTTCTTTATAAGTAACTTTTTTGGGTTTTTCTACGGTGGGTAATAAGATAGAAGTATTAGTATTATTACCGTCTTTTGCCATATACACAGAACTTGCCGACACGTTGCCGAGAACCGAGTAAACGGTAAAGTTTAAAGACTTTTCTTTGCCTTGCAACATTACAAGTTTAACTTCTCCGCTGGGCGTTCTAGTAAACACGTCGTTACCGAGCGCAATACGCGGATACGCTTTTTTAGTCAACTCTTCGGTCGTTTCGTCAATTTCAAAAGTTTGTTTGTAATTACCGCTTGCGTCAGACGCTTTTTGGTCAATACTTTTAATTGCGAATTCAGCGTTATCTACACCGCTCTTTAAATCAAATTCAACAGAAATTGTTGCTGCAACCAAATCAACTACGTCTACCCTGTTGTATGCATTAGTATAAACATTGTTGTTAATGGTTAAATATCCGTCGTCTACAGAAACGGAAACTTTATCCATAGCGGAAGTCATATCGTACGCGTTTACTATTTCAGTATCAAATCCGCCGTCGGTATTTTTATTACCGTTAACGTAATAAGAACTAGCAGCAAACTTAAAAGTAATTTTTTCAAATTTAGTAAAATCAGGTGCAACGATTTCCATAGCAAAGTCGTTAATAACGAGTTTGCGGTCAATCGACAAAACGTCGCCGTCCTTAACGGTAGCCACTAAATTGTCGTTGTTAAAAGCAAGCACACTATCTACCGCGTCGCCAGTATCTTTCACGGTTACACTAAAATAATCGTAAGGGTCTGCTTCGGTTGCAGCGCGTGCAGTAGTTACACCCATAGAACAAAACGCAGCAACAATCGCAAGAACGAACGCTGTAAATAAAACTATTAATTTATAGGATTTAGCCGAATTCATAAAAGCCTTTACTCCTTATCGTACACTGTATCTACCATATTTTACACAAATTTATCGCGTTTGTCAATCCGCTTTCGTCGTTTTTTTAAAATAATATTATATTTATATAATATTTAACCAAATTTTTCGGCAATTAACGATAAATACGGCAATCACATCTAAAATTTCTATTGCGTATAATATAAAAAGAATAAAGTTTTTACGGATTTACTAATGATTTACTTTTTACTTATAACGGCGCTAACCGTAAGCATAGACTCTTTTGTGTGTGGATTTTCACTATCGCTGACAAACAATAAAAAACTACCGTTAATTTTAGGCATTGCTCTAACGGTTTTTATTATGTGCGCAGTAGTAAACTACGCCACCGCTTTTTTTGCCGATAAACTTACCGAAAAAACTGCGAGTTTAGGCGGTATAATTTTAATTGCCGTTGGTATATACAATCTAGTAAAAAGCGACAACGACACGATAAAAGAACGTAACACTCTTTCGCAAGCATTAATAAGTGGTTTTGCCGTTGGGCTTGACGGCGCACTTGCAAATTTATCGCTTGCGTTAATGGGCATAAACGCTTTTTACGTTCCAATAACGATTGCCGTTATGCACGCGCTTATGATTGCCCTAGGAATTGCCCTGTCTCAAACCTCAATAGTTAAAAAATTTGCAAAAATCGGGTTTTTGCCGCCGATTATTTTAATTTTGCTCGGCGCATATAAACTGCTCGGTTTCTTTATATAAACGGCACGCAAAACCGCGTGCCTTAAAAAATTTAAGCGACGGAATTTTCCGTCGCTTTTCTATTTTATATACTTGGTTTAATAATGGTAACTGAACGCTCGGTGTCAAAGTTGTTCCACGGATTGCCGTCTTTCGGGGGTTGAACGCGGAAAACCATCCTTTCTTTGCTTACAGGGTGGGTAAATGATAAATAATACGCCCAAAGCGCAAGGTATCCCTTTTTAGCCTTTTCGCCACCGTAACGCATATCACCGTAAACGGGTGTGCCGATTGCGCTCATTTGAACGCGTATTTGGTGGCTTCTACCCGTGTGCAGTCTTATATCTGCAAGAGTTAAGCCGTCCTTTTTTTCCACCGCTTCGTATTCAAGTTCAGCGAATTTTGCGCCTGCCACGGTTGCCGGGCAAACGTACACCATATTATTTACGGCGTTCTTTTTCATATAATGCGTAAGCGTTGCCTTATCTTCTTTGGGTGTACCTACCAAAACCGCAAAATACCTCTTTTCAAAATCGCCGTCGCGAAGTTGTTCGGATAACCTTGCCGCCGCCTTTGAACTTTTAGCAAACACCATAACGCCACCCGTAGGACGGTCAAGGCGATGCACTAACCCCAAATAAACGTTGCCCTGCTTATTGTAAGTTTCCTTAATATACTCTTTAATCATAGTGAGCATATCAGGGTCTTTACTTTCGTCTTCGCACGAAGGCACGTTTTGCGGTTTTAATACCACTATAATATGATTGTCTTCATGTAAAATTATCAAATCTTCCATAATTAATTACCGTTTATCCAAATACCACTATTACCGCAAGGCAGTATCACGCCTTCTTCTTGCGTTTTAAGTCCGACTTCATACGCGTCAATTTTACCACCCCTACCATTTGCTACGGTAAGTTGTAAAATGTTTTTAAGTACTTGCGGTTGAAGTCCCGTAGTGTAACTGTTAATAAGCACGAAAAGCGGATTATCGCTCAATACTTTTGAGCAAAGTTCTACGAAAGGATAAAGTTCGTTTTCCAACTTCCACATTTCGCCGTTAGGGCCTCTACCGTAACTCGGCGGGTCCATTATTATTGCGTCGTATTTTCTGCCACGACGTATTTCACGTTCAACGAACTTTTTGCAGTCGTCGATAATGTATCTAACCTTGCCGTCGCCTACGTTAGATAAGCGCACGTTTTCGCCAGCGCGTTCAACCATACCTTTTGCCGCGTCGACGTGACACACTTTTGCGCCAGCCTTTGCACACGCGACGGTTGCACCGCCCGTATAAGCAAACAAGTTCAACACGTTAATTTCTCGCCCTGCATTTTTAATTAGTTCGGTCATCAAATCCCAGTTTACTGCCTGTTCTGGAAAAAGTCCAGTATGCTTAAAACCCATAGGTTTAATTTTGAACTTTAAATCCTTGTAAGTAACCGTCCACTCTTGTGGCATTTTACCTTTGATAAGCCACTTACCGCCACCCGTTTCACTACGAATATACTTTGCAGCAAGCCCTTTATAACCGTTCATATCTACGGACGGTTTCCATATAACTTGGGGGTCGGGGCGAAGCAATACTACGCCCGCCCAGTTTTCAAGTTTATATCCGTCGCCCGTGGCTATAACAGAATAATCTTTCCACTCAGCCGCTCTCATTATTTTGTGACCTTGTTAAGAATTACAGTACAGATTACACCGTTTACGTCAAGTTCTTTCTTAAATCCGTCCGTTTCGCCTTCAACGATTGCATCAGCCAAAACTACACCGCCGATTTCACCGCTATTAAGCGCCTTTTTAACGCCGTCGTCAGAAGTAACGTAATTTACGGTTATTCTATCCGTAACTTCAAAGCCCGCTTCCTTACGCATAGATTGAATTTTAGAGATAAGTTCTCTAATAACGCCTTCGGCTTTCAATTCTTCGGTAACTACCGTATCCATAACGACTGTTATACCTTTGTCGCTCGCAGCAATAAAGCCTTCTACGCTATTAGTAGAAATCAAAAGGTCGTCAAGCGCAAACTCAAACGCGTCGCCTTCAAACTCCGTTTTATAAACTTCACCACTCTTTACACAAGACACAACGGCGTTCGCGTCGCAAGTTTCAAGGAATTTTTTAACCCTGCCGAGTTTTGCACCGTATTTAGGTCCAAGCGTTTTGAGTTGAGGTTTAATCGTGTACGAAACGAAACGCGTAGCGTCGCGCAAATACTCAACTTCTTTTACGTTAAGTTCGTCTTTTGCGATTGCAAGAAGTCCTTCGGTGAGTTCAGTCTTTCTTTCAGAACAAACGAAAATCTTTTGCAAAGGTTGCCTATTCTTAATATTTGCCGTGTTTCTGCAAGATCTGCCGAGTACTACTATATCAAGAACGTTTTGCATACCTTCTTCAAGTTCAACGTCGATTGCGCTTTCGTCAACCGTTGGGAACTTGCAAAGGTGTACGGATATAGGCGCGTCTTTATAGAAATTAGGCACTAAATTTTGATAAATTGATTCAGCCATAAAGGGTGTGAACGGAGCAGAAAGTTTTGCCATCGTTACAAGCACGGTGTAAAGCGTGGTGTAAGCGGCAATCTTATCGTCGTCCATATCGTGTCCCCAGTATCTTTCCCTACCGCGACGAACGTACCAGTTAGAAAGGTCGTCGGTGAAACTTTGTAGCGCACGCGCACTATCAAAGATATTGTAATTATTTAAGCCGTTATCAACCGTTTTAATAAGCGTATTAAGTTTTGATAACACCCACTTATCCATTAAGGTAAGTTTACAGTCTTTTAAGTTATAGTCTGCGGGGTTATATTTATCAATTTCAGCATAGAGAACGAAGAACGCGTAAGTGTTCCAAAGCGTGCCCATAAACTTTCTTTGCGCTTCTGAAACCACTTCTTCGTAGAACCTTGACGGAAGCCACGGTGCAGAACCCGTATAGAAATACCATCTTACTGCGTCAGCGCCTTGCTTATCGAGTATCGTCCACGGGTCAACGACGTTTCCTTTGTGCTTGCTCATCTTAATACCGTTTTTATCGTTAACGTGCCCTAAAACGATACAGTTCTTAAAGGGCGCTTTATCAAATAGCAACGTAGATATTGCAAGCAACGTATAGAACCAGCCACGCGTTTGGTCGATTGCTTCACTAATAAAGTCCGCTGGGAAATGGCTTTCAAAAAGTTCTTTATTTTCAAACGGATAGTGATATTGTGCAAAAGGCATTGAACCAGAGTCAAACCAGCAGTCGATAACTTCTTTTTCACGGATATACGTTCCACCGCATTCACACTCAAAAGTGCAATCGTCAATATAAGGACGGTGAAGTTCTATATCGCCGTTTATACCGCATTTTTCTTTAAGTTCCTGCTTACTTCCGATAACGTGGATTTTGCCACATTTATTACATACCCATACGGGTAGCGGAGTTCCCCAGTAACGCTCACGGGATAAGCCCCAGTCAATAACGTTTTCAAGGAAGTTGCCCATACGTCCGTTTTTAATGGTTTCGGGCATCCAGTTGATAGAATTGTTTGCCGCAATAAGTCTATCTTTTACAGCGGTCATTTTTATAAACCAACTTGACCTTGCGTAGTAAAGAAGCGGTGTATCACAACGCCAACAGAACGGATAACTGTGTTCAAAAGGAAGTTCCTTAAACAAAAGTCCGTTTTCTTTAAGCATTTTTATAATAATCTTATCAGCATCTTTAACGAATTTACCTGCAAGAATACCCGTTGATTCAAGCATATTGCCCCTATCGTCAACGAGTTTTACGAAAGGTAAGTTGTATTTTCTACCAACGTTTGCGTCGTCTTCACCGAACGCAGGTGCAATATGAACGATACCGCTACCGTCTGTGAGCGTAACGTATCCGTCGCATACGACGTAGTAAGCCTTTTCTTTAAAAGAGCCAAGCGCGTAATCAAACAAAGGTTCGTATTCAGCGTATTCGTATTCGATACCTTTTTTAACACTTATCTTTTCGTAATTTTCAAACAAAGATGGAACGAGCGCGTCCGCAAGAATATAAGTTGCGCCGTCTTCCGCCTTAATTTCAGCGTAATCTTCTTTGGGGTTCATACAAAGCGCAACGTTAGACGGAAGCGTCCAAGGCGTAGTCGTCCACGCAAGGAAATATGCGTTTTCCCTACCCTTAATCTTAAAGCGGACGAAAACTGAAACGTCTTTTACGTCTTTATAACCTTGCGCAACTTCGTGCGAAGAAAGCGCCGTTCCGCAACGAGGGCAGTAAGGAACGATTTTGTGTCCCTTATATAAAAGCCCTTTTTCGGCAATGGTCTTAATCGCCCACCAAACTGATTCAATATAATTATCGTCGTAAGTAACGTAAGGATTTTCCATGTCCGCCCAGTAGCCGACGCGGTCACTCATTTTTTCCCACTCGCCCTTATATTTCCAAACGCTTTCTTTACACTTTTTAATAAAGGGTTCAATACCGTATTTTTCAATTTCTTGTTTGCCGTCAATACCTAAAAGTTTTTCAACTTCAAGTTCAACGGGAAGACCGTGAGTATCCCAGCCAGCCTTTCTTAAACAATGGTCGCCTTTCATAACGTGATAACGCGGAATTATATCTTTAATTACGCGCGTTAAAATATGACCGATATGCGGTTTGCCGTTAGCGGTTGGCGGTCCATCGTAAAAAGTAAATTCACGGTTGCCTTGATTTTCGTTCACGTTCTGCTCGAAAATTTTGTTTTCTTTCCAAAATTCAAGTACTTCTTTTTCCCTATCAAGGAAGTTAAGCGTTGTGTCGACTTTCTTGTACATTTGTTCTCTCCAAAAGTTAGTTGCGAAAAATATAATTTTTTGCTTTAATATATTTATAACTATTAAATTATAACTATATTTGCCGATTTTGTAAAGTTAATTTTATTAAAATTCTCATTTTTGATTAAATTTTACTTGCCTATTTTGTTTTTTTAAGTTAGAATAATATAGCCGTGCTATGCGGGGAGTTAGCGATGCCCTGTTATCCGCAATTCGCTTAGCGGAGCAGAATGCCGATTGAGGCTTTTTTCGTGGAAGGCTGCGCACGATAAGGGACGTTGATATTAAGGTCTTATGCAACGCGCCGCCGCGAACCGTGTCAGAGCAGGAATGCAGCAGCACTAAACGGTTAGGCTCGTGTGATATAAGGTTGCTTTGAAGGAGTTACCTGTCGTGTTTACGCTTCGGCGGAAACTGTCGATTTCGGATGCACGGTTTTTTTGACAAAAAAACGGTTTGGACTTTCCAAACCGTTTTAATTTTTAGGCTATATATGCCATAAATAAAATTTTTGGATAAAAATACCGCATAACACATACTATTCTGCGGCGCTTTTGATGGACTTGGGCGTATTAAAAACGCACCGAGGACACCAAGTATTATTAGGGCTCCCGAAAAGATTTTGCATAGCAAAAGATTTTTGGGAAAAAGGAGAAGCCCGCTGTCCGTCGTGCTGTTTGCAGTAGCAAACTGCTGACGTAAGGCGGTGCTTCGACGTGGTGGAGACGCGGAGACTTGCACTCCGGTCTTGAACGCTTTTATAAAATTTTCTACATACTTATCCGATATTTAAGATTCAAAAAAGGTATGCCAGTCGGCAGGCTTTACCCTTTTCTATTCTGCTAAATACAGCTATATTGCCACAGCTAAAACAACATAGTCGTTGTCCGTTTAAACTGACACCCTATCCCTTTCCAACGGAAAAGAAAGAGTAAGGCGTACGCTTAAATTAAGCAGCGTATGCTA
>JAFVTK010000061.1 GCA_017503265.1 Clostridia bacterium
CATACCTACTTTTCTGCGGGCAAAGTTTATGTCTATGTGGTTTGCTTTTGTAAATTCTTTAACAGCAAGCCTAAACTCTTTACCTTCGTATTTTTTTAATAATTTTTCTTCTTTTATTTTTAATAAAGCACTTTCTGCATCTATATTTGACTGAATTAATTTTTTATAAGTATTTGATTTTTCTATCAAATCGTCATGTAAATACGGGTCAACTTCGTTGATGAGTTTGTCGTCAAACCATATTTCGCCATTTGTAGGCGTTTCTAACAAATTCATGCAACGCAAAAAAGTAGATTTTCCACTACCAGAAGGTCCGATAATTACAACTTTTTCGCCTTTTTTTATATCACAAGAAACCCCGTTCAATACTTTATTTTTACCAAAATATTTATAAAGGTTTTTTACTCCGATTAGAAGGTTATTTTCATTAATGCCTTTCACTACGTCCAAACCTCCTTTCGAGAAGTTTTACTATCCATACCATTAAATACACTACGATTAAATACAACAGCCCTGCAACGATTGCGCACGACAAATAACTGCTTACCCCGATAGATTTAGAATAATATATCGTTGTAGATGCCGTATTCAAATCAAACGTTAATGTACCCACGGTTGCGCCTACCATAGAAACTATCGCCGTTTCTTTTAACAACGCTATCATTTCATTTCCAATTGCGGGTACAATATTTTTAATTGCTTGCGGCATAATGATTTTAATCATAGTTTTAGTCCAAGAAAGACCAAGTGCTCGTCCCGCTTCCATTTGTCCTTTATCAGTTGATAATATACCTGCCCGAATATTCTCCGAAATGTACGCTCCCGAATTAATCCCAAACGTCAAAATAACCGCATAAGGCTTAAAACCACGAATAGCAAACAAACTGAATACCATTAAAAATAATTGCAGCGCTACGGGAGTTCCGCGTATGATGGTAGTATATATATTACAAATAGCCGCAGGTATTTTCATAAATTTAAACTGCCCAGCCGCAATCTTGACCACAGCCACGATAAACCCTAACACTAGCCCAATAATCGCCGCCGCCAAGGTTAAAATTAAAGTATTACCAAATCCTTGCATAACATATTTGAATGCTTCAGCATTTGTAAAAATAATTTTTATATCTTCTAACATTTTATCCTTTATATCACGAAAGGGAAAGTCTTACGCCTCCCCCATATTCATTTATTTAATTTTTATTCACCATCAGTAAGACCTAAATGTTTATTTACTAAATTTTGTATGCCTTCTTCTCCGAGTTCTGCAATTACTTCGTTAATTGCATACAAAAGTCTAGCGTCTTGTGTAGGACAAACCGCAATCGCATATACGTCTTTTGAAGGTTCGTCGTCCTCACCGTTTTCACCTTGCCAGTACAAAGGCGCGCATTCAAATCCATCTTCACCTTCAATGAGCATCTTCGCGGGAAGTTCGTCGATTATGAGAACATCTGAATTAGAATTCAAATCTTCAAGAGCATATGATAAAGAAGAAAAGCCTGTTTTCGCTGCACTTGAACCATATAATGATCCGCCTTCTGCGAGTTCATCACCGAGGAACAAATCAGCAGTAGTTCCGTTTTGCACAGCAATAACCTTATCTCTCAAAGAATTCCAGTAAACACCAGTAACATTGTCAGTAGTAGTGCTTTCATACGTTGCGCTTTCATTTGTCTTATAAATCACGTAAAGATTTGCGGTATAATATTCGTTAGAAAATGCAACTTGTTGTTTCCTTGCTTCGGTAATAGAAAGACCCGCAGCGCCTACGTCACAAAGCTTTCCACTAGATACTTGGTCACAAATCGTGTCAAACGACACACTTTCAAATTTAACAGTTTTTCCAAGTTTTTGTCCAACAAGATTCATAATGTCAACGTCAACGCCAACTATTTTATTGCCTTCAACGTATTCAAAAGGCGCAAACCCCGCCTCGGTATAAACTACGATAGTATCTTTATTACCCTCGTTACAAGCGGTAAGTCCGAAGATGCAAGTTACACTCATAAGAAGTGCAACTAATAGAGTTAAAAGTTTCTTCATAAAATTTCTCCTTTTAGCCACCAAGCATAATTCGCGTATAGAATTATACGCGAAAGAGCCGCGGCTCTTTATTCTTTTGCTAATTATACTTTATTAAAGTATAAAAGTCAAACGTTTAGTAGTCTAATTATTTTTTAGCGCAACTTTTTATCTTGTAACGTATAATAAAATATGATTAAACAATACGATAGAAATTCTGCACTTATCTACGCACGGCGGTGGGCTTTTGATAGAAATCCAAATTATTATAATTTTGACACACTAGGTGGCGATTGCACTAATTTCGTTTCTCAATGCGTTTTTGCTGGTACAAAAATTATGAACTATACACCCGTTATCGGTTGGTATTATAACTCCCCTAACGACAGAACGGCTTCTTGGACTGGTGTTGATTACTTTTTAAATTTTTTAACCGATAACGACGGAATAGGACCTATTGCTGTTTCTGTAAACCCCGCGAATATTCAAATTGGCGACGTTATATTTTTAGGAAATAAAAGCGACGATTTTTATCACACACTTTTCGTAAGCAAAATAGAAAGCGGAAATATTTACGTTGCATCACATACCCGCGACGCGCTTGACAAACCTTTATTAGATTATTTTTATAATTTCATAAAGTTTATGCATATAACAGGTGTAAAAACTTAATAAAAAAAAGCGGTGTTGTACCGCTTTTCATTTTGTAATAGTTATTAATTCATACCGCCGTCGTTTATGTATAAAATACCTAAACAGTCTTCACCGCAATGACTTGTAATAGTACCACCTGCGCGCGTAACGTAAATATTTTTAAATCCGCGCTCTTTTAAATATTCTTTTGCGCTTTCAATAATTTCATCGTCAGCCGTAGTATAGGTTACAAAACCAACTGATAAATCGGGATTATTAAACTTGTCAAGTACGTCCTGACAATAATTTTTTACAACGTGAGCAAAATTCCCCCTATATTTTTTACCAGGTATCATTTTTCCGTTATCAACTATAATTTGCGGACGTATTTTTAATAAATTTGCGCCGAACAAAGTTAGCGCATTACACCTACCGCCCTTATAAAGATAGTCAAGCCGTTTAAGTTCAAAACTTGCCTGAACGAAAGGAACTCTCTTTAAACAAAGTTCATAAATCTCTTTTGCGCCTTTACCTTGGTCAACAAGTTTTTTTGCATATAATGCAAGCAACGCTATACCCGTTGACAATGAACGAGTATCAACGACGTAAACGTTTTTCAACTCTTTTGCCGAGCGCACCGCGTTATTATAAGTTGCAGAAAGTTCTGATGACAACGAAAAGTGTATAACTGCGTCGTAATCTTTTAACAACTCGCTAAAATATTCAGTAAAACGGTAATCATTTACTGCTGCGGTTTTTGGTAAAATTTTATTTTGGTTAACGAAACTTATAATTTCTTCGGTACTTATTTCCCCATCAAAACAATTTTTATCACCGAGTTGAATAGGATAGGCAATTATTTTAAACCCATTTTCTTCAATCAATTCTTTCGTAAGATCTGCCGTTGACTCGGTAGATATCGCAATTTTCATAGATCGTGCCTCCGTTTACTTTTACTATTTAAATTTAACTTATTTTAGTAATTTTTTCAACCTACTTTTATTATATATCTATCTACCTTTTACATTATGCGCGGTAGAGTTGCATTTTTCACACTCTACTATCGGTAGAATTTTACATTTAAAGGCATAAATAAGTTGATTTTAAGGCTTTTATGTGTTAAAATATCGATATGGATATAAAAGAAAATCTCGCGTTAAATCTTGTCAAATATAGAAAAATTGCAGGGCTTACACAGGCAGAACTTGCCGAAAAATTAAATTATTCTGATAAAGCGGTATCAAAATGGGAACGCGGTGAATCCGTCCCCGACCTTTACGTTTTAAAACAACTTGCCGACTTTTACGGTATTACTATTGACAGTATGATAGGCGACCCCAACGTAGAACGTCCAAAATTGACCAAAGACAAAAAGAGATTTCGCTATATAATTGCAGTGTGCTCCACTATGTTAGTTTGGTTAGTTGCAATTTGTGCGTTTTCTTTCGTTGATATAATTATCCCAACTATTACGCACACATGGCTATCATTTATTTACGCACTACCAGTTACTTTTATCGTATTATTAATTTTAATGGCGGTGTGGAAAAAGAAAGTTACCACCGCAGTTATGATATCGTTTTTAGTTTGGACGACGTTGCTTGCAATTTACCTATCACTTGATTTGTTTTTGCCTGCTCCACCGCCCACACTTTGGGAAATATTTTTAATAGGTATTCCCTTGCAAGTTCTAATAGTATTTTGGTGCATTTACAGAAAAAATAAATTCTAATTTTAAAGTCCCGTAATCTTACGGGACTTTAACTTTTCTTTTTATTCTAATTCATTGTTACGTCTTTTAATTTTTCATATTTTTTAATGGCGACTTGTTTAATCTCGTCAAGCACTCTGCCCGATTCAAAAACTTCGTCGCTAATTTTTTTTGCTAAAAATATTGCATCCGTACTATAATTCAATGCGCCAAGGTCGGACATAAACTTACCGCTTTGCCTATCACCCATAAAGTCGCCTGACCCACGAAGTTTATAGTCGTATTCTGATATTTTAAATCCATCTGAATTATCTTTTAATATTTTCAGTCTTTCTATTGCTACTCCGTTATTTGCCTTGGTCATTAAAAAGCAATAACTTTTTATATCTGAACGTCCGACCCTTCCCCTTAATTGATGCAGTTGAGAAAGTCCAAAACGCTCGGCGTTATATATTACCATTACAGACGCATCAGGTACGTCAACACCAACTTCAATAACGGTGGTCGAAACTAAAAATTCAATTTTTTTATCCTTAAAATCTTGCATCACAGCGTTCTTTTCTTTATCTTTCATTTTGCCGTGCAAAAGTCCAACTTTTACCGTCGGCATTTTTATTTTCAAATCTTCGTAAAGTTCAGTAGCGCTGATTACAGAGCCTTCTTCGTCGCCATCTATTTTAGGGCAAACGAAATACGCTTGCTTGCCATCGTCTATTTCTCTTTTAATAAATCCCAGCATATCGTTATATTTTTCGCTTGGAACTATATTAGTTTGAATTGCAACCCTTTCTTTGGGCTTATCTTTAATAGTCGTAATATCAAGGTCGCCGTAAAATATTAGTGATAACGTTCTCGGAATAGGCGTTGCACTCATAACCAACACGTCGGGAGTTACGCCTTTACTTAATAAACTACTCCTTTGCGCCACGCCAAAACGTTGCTGCTCATCACAAACGCAAAGCGAAAGATTTTTAAATTCTACGTCTTCTTGTAATAGTGCGTGCGTACCAACTAATATATTTATCCAACCTAATTTAACGGCATTTTTCATTTCGCGTTTTTCTTTTGCCGTCATAGACCCCGTAATAAGACCAATATTATAATCGGGAAAGGCTTTTAACGCCGCCTGATAATTTTGGCGCGCCAAAACTTCGGTAGGCGCAAGCATACACGCTTGATAACCGCTGTTAACAGCAATAAACAGCGAACACATACTAACCGCAGTCTTTCCACTTCCGACGTCGCCTTGCATAAGCCTGTTCATAACCTTACCGCCCGACATATCCGCATAAATTTCGTTAACAGCGGATTTTTGGCCGTCGGTAAACTCAAAAGAAAAACTATCGTGTATAAACGTTAAAAGTTCTTTTGCCGTGGTCGTATACTTGTTTATTCTAACTTGTTCACGCCCACCTTTTATAAATTTAAACGCGGAAATTAACGCAAAATATTCTTCAACTGCAATACGCTCCGCAGCCTTTTTTTCAGTTTCAAAACTGTTGGGATTATGTACTTCTCTATACGCCGAATACAAATTTGAAAGATTATATTTTGCTTGTAATTCACTAGGGATTATGCTTTTAGGTTTCTCAATATCAACCGCAAGCCTAACAGCGTCCCTAACCACTTTTTGAGTAAGCGAGCCTTTAACCGTATACTGCGGAACGATACCTTTAAGCCTAAACACTTTTTCACAAGGTTCAAAAGACGGATTGACTAAACTTACTTCCCCACCGTCAGCGCGAACTCTACCGTAAAAAAGATATTCTTCCCCTGCTTTTAATTTATTTGCAACGTAAGGTTGGTTAAACCACACTATCGGAAAAATAAACCCTTCTTGTTCACAAACTACTTTAACCAAACCGCCACGACGATAATGCCTACTTACAGGCATACTTAAAACCTTGCCAGCCGTAAGCACTATATCGTTGTGATAAGCGTATTTTAACAACTGTTGCTCTCTTAAATCCAAATAGGCGCGCGGAAAATAACGGACCAAATCAGCCGTATCAAAAACGCCGAGTTTATTAAATTCTTGTTCGCGTTTTTCGTTAATTCCGCGAATTTTAGTAATTTCCATTTTCCTTGCCTATAAAAAAGGGAAAGATTAAACTCTTTCCCGTAAATTTCGTTGGTAATTTATTATTCTAACGCTATATAATAATAGTAAATCGGTTGACCGCCGTAATGAATTTCAACGTCGCAATCGGGATACCTTTCCATAAGCGTTTCTTGCAAAGCAACCGCTTCTTCTTCCTTAACGTCTTGTCCGTAGTAAAGAGTTATAATTTCTTCACCGCTACGCAACTTTTCAATAAGGTTAATAGCAACTTGACTAACGTCAGCACCCTTTGCCAAAATCTTTTTATTATCAAGACCCATAATATCGCCGACTTTTAAGTCAAAGCCGTTAAGTTTAGTATTCCTTACCGCATAAGTAACTTGACCTACTACGACGGTGTCAAGCGAGTGTATCATATTCGCCTTATTTTCGTCAACGGGAAGTTCTGGGTTAAATGCAAGCGCCGCCGCAAAACCTTGCGGAACGTTTTTGGTAGGAATAACGTGAATTTTCTTGTTATCCACTAATGCTTTTGCCTGTTCAGCCGCCAAAATAATATTCTTATTATTCGGGAAAACGAATACGTTATCAGCATTAATACGACGAACGGCGTTGGCTATATCGTTTGCCGACGGGTTCATTGATTGACCGCCTTCAATAACAGCGTCCACCATAAGGTCTTTGAAAATGCTAGTTATACCGTCGCCAGCAGAAACGGACATCATACCCATTTCTTTCTTTTCTTCTTCGTACTTTTTCATAAGTGCGCGGTTTTGTTCCAACATATTCTCGATTTTAAGCCTATCGAGTTCACCGAGTTCAAGCGCTTCTGAAAGTGCTTTACCGGGTTGGTTGGTATGAACGTGAACTTTAACAAATTCTAGGTCGCCTATAACGATTACGCTGTCGCCGATAGACATAAGTTTTTCACGAAGTCTTTCAATATCGGCAATAGTAGTTTTCTTTTTAAGATTAATGATAAAGAATTCCGTGCAATACGCAAATTCTATATCACCTAAACTCATAATATCAGCGTGATCCATAAGCGATTCAGCCGAATCAACGTCGGAAACAACCGCTTCTTCACTTACGCTTTCGCCCATAATAGCCTTATACATACCTTCATAAAGAAGCATAAGACCTTTACCACCTGCGTCAACAACCCCCGCTTTCTTTAAAACAGGAAGAAGTGTGGGCGTAAGCTCAACCGCCTTATTACCAGCGGAAATAATTTCAGGTAAAAACGTTTCAAAATCTTTATGTTTACCACGCACCGATTGAGCGTGTTCGGAAACCATCCTTGCTACGGTAAGCATAGTACCTTCTTTGGGTTTGCTGACTGCGCCGTAAGCAATTTCCGCACCAGATTTTAACGCTTGCGCAAAAAGTTTAGTGTCAATTTCATCATCTTTTTTAAGAGTATTACAAAATCCCCTTAAAACTTGTGAAAGAATAACACCTGAATTTCCCCTTGCACCTTTTAACGCGCCTTTGCTAACAGCCTCGGCAACGTCTACTATTTTATTGCTACGGCAGTTTACAAGTTCTTTTACCGCCGATTGTATCGTAAGCGACATATTCGTACCAGTATCACCGTCGGGTACTGGGAATACGTTCAAAGCATCAATATTAGCCCTGTTAACTTCTAAAAGCTTTGCCGCCGTCAAAATCATTGATTTAAGCATTGCTCCGTTAATGGTTTTTTGCATATATATCTCCTGCCAAAAATGGCGAATAAGTAAATTTATTACGCTTAACTTTTTACGCCTGTAACTTTTACGTTAATCGTATCGACAATCATACCCGTAAAACGCTCAACTTTATATTTTACCGATTCTTTAAGCGCTTCAACAACGGCTTTAATTGATACGCCGTATTTAACGATTACTGCAACGTCAATAAAGATCCTATCCCCAAAAGAATGGACCTTTACACCTTTGGTTTCTTTACCGCAGGCAAAAAAACTAATAACGGAATCAATAATATTTTTAGCGGAAAATTCTACAATACCATAGCAGTCCATTGCAACGTTTGCAATAAACCTTTCGATCGTTTTATCCGATATTACAATCTTACCGTATATATTATTAGTTTTTACAGACATAATGACCTCACTATTAGCGTTATATTTATTTTACAATATTTACGAGCATTTTGCAACACTTTAAATGAAATAAATTAATTTTTTTGATTTATCATAAAATTTTTAATTTAAAATTTTACAAATCTACCCTTTATTTTGTTGCTTTTTACAAGATAATATGGTAGAGTATTTGGTGTTAAAAAATAAATTATTCCAAAAGCGGAGGATATTAATATGAGTAAAGTATGTAGCGTTTGTGGTAAAGGTAAACTTTCTGGCAATTCAGTAAGCCACTCAAACCGTAAAACCCCCAAGTTGTACGAAGCAAATCTTCAAAAAGTAAGCGTTAAAAGCGAAAACGGCACCGTTTCCAAAGAATACGTTTGCACAAGATGCTTAAAGAGCGGTAAAGTAGAAAGAGCGTAATTTTAATTTGCAAATTTAAAGCCACCTTATAAGGTGGCTTTTTTCGTGTTCTTAATTTTGTAAAAAAACAACAAGTTATATAATTTACAACAATACCTCAAAATAAATCCGTAGATAAATATCTATCCCCAGTATCGGGTAAAATTACTACTATAATCTTACCTTTATTCTTTTCGTCTTTTGCAAGTTTTACTGCCGCGGAAAGTGCCGCACCCGAAGAAATCCCTACCAAAACACCTTCTGTTTTTGCAAGTTTTCTCGCCGTCGAAAATGCATCTTCATCAGTTACCGTAACGACTTTATCACAAACGGTTTTATCAAAATTATTAGGAATAAAATTTGCGCCTATTCCTTGAATTTTATGCGCCCCTGCCACGCCTTTTGAAATAAGTGGCGAAGAATACGGCTCAACCGCAACCACTTTTACGTTAGGATTTTTTTCTTTTAAATATTTTGCCGTACCGGAAAGAGTTCCACCCGTACCTACGCACGCAACGAAAAAATCAATTTTTCCATCGGTGTCTTCCCAAATTTCAGGCGCAGTAGTTTCATAATGCGCTTTTTTATTTGCAGGATTATCAAATTGTGATAATATTATGCTGTTAGGCGTTTTCGATTGTATTTCACTTGCTTTTTCAACAGCGCCGTTCATACCGAGTTTGCCTTCGGTTAAAACTATTTCCGCACCGTAAGCAGCAAGAAGTTTTCTTCTTTCTATGCTCATAGTTTCAGGCATAGTAAGTATAACTTTATATCCACGGCGCGCCGCAATTGCAGCAATACCTATGCCCGTATTACCGCTAGTCGGTTCGATTATCGTTCCACCCGTCTTAATTAAGCCTTTATTTTCCGCATCGTTTAGCATATAAAGCGCCGCTCTGTCTTTAATACTACCCGCCGGATTTAAATATTCTAATTTAACTAAAACGCGCGCATAAAGATTTTCACGCGAAGCAAAATTATTTATTTCTAAAATAGGTGTTTTGCCTATAAGTTGGTCAATATTTTGATAAATTTTCATATTTACCTCTAATAAGATATTAACGGTACGATTTTTGGAACTATTTTATTATCATAAATTACCGTATAACAATACGTATTTTGTGATCTAGTCATGCAACCTGGATTAATAAGATATACACCGTCAACGGTTTCTATTTCAGCAACGTGAGTATGCCCGTAAAAAACAACGCTAACACCTAACTCTTTTGCCCTTAACGATAATTTATAATTAGATTGTTTTACGCCATATCGGTAGCCGTGAGTCAACAGTATTTTTACGCCGTCAATTTCAATAACGCAATCGTTTCCACCACCGTCGCAATTACCCAAAACCGAATAAATTTTATCGCCTAATTCTTTTCTATACAATTCAATATCTTTATTGTAATCGCCAAGATGAAAGACGTAATCACTTTCTTTCATAACTGGTAAAAGTTTTTCAAGCGCGCCGATATTTCCGTGCGTATCTGAAATTACCGTAATCTTTTTCACTTTAATTTATCCCTTAAAGCGCTGATTGCGCGAAAACGGTGGCTGATAGTGTTTTTTTCTTCGGCACTAGCGATACCAAGACATTTATTTAAGTCGTAACTATAAAATAACGGGTCGTAACCAAAGCCGTTTTCACCGCGTTCGCCATACATAATCTCGCCGTGAGTTTCGCCTGTTGCAGTTATTATTTCACCGCTTGGCTTATAAAAAACCATACAACAAACGAACTTTGCTTTCCTATCGGTTTTACCTTCCATATTCTTTAAAAGCAATTCGTTGTTATGTTTATCTATTCCGTCGCCAGCATATCTTGCACTATAAATACCAGGCTCGCCACCGAGTGCGTCAACGCAAATTCCGCTGTCGTCTGCAAGCGCTGGTAAATTTAAGAAAAGAGAAACGGTTTTTGCTTTTATAAGCGCGTTTTCATAAAAAGTTTTGCCGTCTTCAACAATTTCTTCCGTAAAGCCGAGTTCTTTATATCCGACCACTTCAAATTCAGGCAACATTTGACTTATTTCTTTTATTTTATGCGCGTTTCCGCTGGCAAGCACTATCCTTTGTTTTTTACTCATTTTTTATCGCCTTTTCGTGGTAAATTTTTAGATAATAAAACGTAATCTTCCGCAGTAAGATTTTCGCCACGCACAGTAGTTTTAAGACCTGAATTATTAAGGGCGTTTTCAGCGTCTGTACGCGAAATTTTGTAAGTATTCATAAGATTGTTTACAAGCATTTTTCTTCTGCTTGAAAAACCACACCTCACCACGTCCCTAACTGCCGTAAGATTTACGTCTTTAAATTTATCTTTTTCAAATATAATTTTTACGACTGCCGAATCAACGTTCGGCGCTGGCGTAAATTTTTCACGCGGGACGCGCATAATAACTTCGGCACTACCGCGTAAATTTATTGCAACGGTAATTGCCCCGTAATCCGAAGTACTTTCTTTTGCCGCTAATCGATAAGCAACTTCTTCTTGAACCATAATTACCATTGCTTTTATGTTTTTGGCGTTTTCTATAAACTGCATAATAATGGGCGTAGTTATATAATACGGTAAATTTGCAACCATAATATATTGACCGCCAAGTTTATTTTCAACGTCAGATAAATTTTGTTTCATTATGTCGCCAAAAACTATTTCTACGTTAGAAAAATCCGCAAGCGTTTCTTTTAATACGGGTTTAAGCCTTTGGTCAATTTCGTAACCAACTACCTTTTTTGCTTTTTTAGCAAGCGCTTTTGTAAGCGCTCCTGCACCGCAACCGATTTCCAAAACTACGTCGTTATCAGTAACGCCTGCGTTTTCTACTATTTGGTCAAGCAAAACTGTATCTGTTAAAAAGTTTTGACCGTACGCTTTTTTTAATATTAAGCCGTGTTCGTTTAATATGCTTTTAAGTGGTCTTTCCATTATTTACCTTTAAATTTTTTGTATAATTATTATAGGTCTACACATTATAATAACGTAAAGAGAAATCTTTACTATCAATCATTTATACTAATGAAGTGAGAATTTTTTAGAAATAAAGTCGAAAAAATTTTTTCGACTTTATTTCATTTTATAAAATAATCGTTTTGCGTTATTTTTTAATATTGCTGCAAATTCAGTTAATTCTATACCTTTTAAGTTTGCCAAAAACGCCGTTGTAATCGCTACGTTTTTAGGTTCGTTTACAGTACCGCGAAGTGGATGCGGCGCTAAAAACGGACTGTCCGTTTCAGTTAAGCACCTATCGCAAGGAACGAAAGCCGCTACTTCTAATAGAGAACGCGCGTTCTTAAACGTTAAAGGTCCGGCAAACGAAATATACAAACCTAATTTTAAGAGTTCTGCCGCCGTTTCAACACTACCAGCATAACAATGCATAACACCGCCGTAAACAAGTTTATCTTTATGATCTTTTAAGATTTTTAGCATATCACCAGTAGCATCACGGTTATGAATACATATTGGCAGTTTGCTTTCTTTTGCAAGTTCTATTTGTTTAACGAAAGCCTTTTCTTGCTTATCCTTATCGAAAGGTTTCCAGTAATAATCAAGCCCGATTTCACCCACGGCAACACATTTTGGATGTGAAGTTAGCTCTGCTATTTTATTAAATTCAGTATCGTCAAAAGTTTCCACGTCGCTTGGATGACAACCAGTAGCAAAATACACCGACGGATATTTTTCCGCAAGTAATTTACCACCTATGCTAGTAGCCGCGCAACACCCCATATTTATAACGGTATCAACGCCGTCGCGTAAATAAGCGTTTACCACCGCGTCGGTATCAGGTAGTTTTGGGTCGTGAAGATGACAATGCGTATCGATAAACATTAAAAGATTTGACTCCCGTCGGCAATATCTTTTTCGGGGGTAAGATAAGCGAGTTTACCGTTTTCATCTTCGGCGCAAACTATCATACCTTCGCTAACAATTCCGCAAAGTTTTGCGGGTTTTAAGTTAGTTATCATTGCAAGTTTTTTACCCACTAACTCTTCGGGTGAATACGCAAGCGCAATACCGCTAACTACCGTTCTAGTTTCTTCGCCAACTTTCACGGTAAGTTTAAGAAGTTTTTTACTCTTTTCTACCTTTTCACACGCTGTAACGAGTGCAATTTTTAACTGAACTTTGGCAAAATCGTCAATTTCTATCGCAGGTTTTTCAGAGTGGTCGTGAAGTTTAACTTCGGGTTTCTTTTCTTCTTTTTTATCTTCTTTTACTTCAACTTTTTCTTTTCTTTCTTCTATCATAGCGTTAACCTTTTCCATAACTTTTACGGCATCTATTCTAGCAAATAAAATTTCGGGATTTTCAGTAACTTTAACAGTTTTAATAAGTCCAAACGAGTTCAAATCTTTATATTCCCTTAAAGATACGTTTAGCATTTTTGCAACTTTTTCACAAGTATCGGGAAGATAAGGCGAAAGCAAAGACGTACCGATAACGATACTTTCGGTAAGATTATATAAAACCGCCTTTAACCTATCTTTTTTACTTTCGTCTTTTGCAAGCGCCCAAGGCATAGTTTCATCAATATATTTATTTGCCCTACGGAACACGGTAAATATTTCACCGAGCGCGTCGGCAACTTTAAACTCGTCCATTTTAGCGGCAACTTTTTTAGCAGCGCATTTAACTACCGTTTTTAATTCTTCGTCAACGGCTTCGCAAGCCCCCGCATCTTCAACTATACCGCCAAAATATTTATTAGTCATTGCAATTGTACGGCTTACTAAATTACCGAAAACGTTTGCTAAATCGCTGTTTATCGTTTCGATAACCGATTCCCAAGAAATAAGTCCGTCGTTATCTTGTGGCATAGCCGTTAAAACGTAATATCTAACTGCGTCTTTTCCAAAGAAGTTAACCAAATCGTCAGCGTAAATAACGTTGCCTTTTGATTTACTCATTTTACCGCCGTCTTGTAAAAGCCAGCCGTGTCCGTAAACCTTTTTCGGCAAAGGAAGCCCTAACGCCATCAAGAAAATAGGCCAGTAAATAGTGTGAAATCTTATAATATCTTTACCGATAATATGCACGTCTGCCGGCCATAATTTATTATAACTTTCCGCGTTATTCCCATCAGCGTCGTATCCGATACCCGTAATATAATTAGTGAGCGCATCAAGCCAAACGTAAACGACGTGTTTACTGTCAAAATCTACGGGAATACTCCACTTAAACGAACTCCTTGAAACGCAAAGGTCTTGAAGTCCAGGTTTTAAGAAGTTGTTTACCATTTCATTTTTTCTTGAAACGGGCGTGATAAAATC
>JAFVTK010000062.1 GCA_017503265.1 Clostridia bacterium
ATTTATACTTTCTATTCTGCCCCTATTCCAAGCAACTTCTATCGCGTGGCGGATAGCGCGCTCTACCTTACTAGGCGTTGTGTTGTACTTTTCACCGATAGACGGGTAAAGTTGTTTTGTTATATTGTTTATAATAGATGGGTTTTGCACCGCCATAATAACACCTTCACGCAAAAAGCCGTAACCTTTAATATGCGGTGGAATACCAACGTTAATAAAAATTTTACTTATTTTCTCTTCTAATGAAATTTTGTGAAAATTATCCATAGTGTTTACTCCCGTACTTGAAAAATCTCCTGTTTGAAAAAATTCGTTAATTCGTTCTTTAAGCGCTGGATAGTAATACGGTTTAGCCATAAAATAGTCTGCCCCAGCAGCAACCGTTTTTGATACTATCTCGTCAGTATTGAGCGCGCTCAAAACGATTATTTTTGCCGAACACTCCATATCTTTAAGTTTCCTTATTACTTCTAACCCGTCGTAACCAGAAAGCACCAAACCCATAATAATTACTTTTGGTCTTTTTTCAGCAATCATAGGAATAGCCGAAATGCCGTCAGTGGCAGAACCCACCACCTCAACCCCGTCTTCTTCTGATAACTTTTTCGTCAGTTCTTCACACAACTCTTTGGTGTCCTGCAAAATGAAAATCGTCTTTTTTTGCATAAAACCCTCCTATTAAAATAACTTTCGATTTTATTTTACAACATTTGCGCTCATAAGGCAAGCGCATTTAAGTAATTTTGTACAAAAATTGTCGAATTTTGTACAAAATTATTTTAATCAATAATTTACTACAAAAATTGCCATTTTGCGACAATTTTATATTTTATTCAAAACAATTTTGTACAAAAATACTACGCCAAAAAATTTTTTATTATATCGTTGACAAAAATCGCCATATTTCGTATAATAAATGTGCCAAATAAAACACCCATATTATATTTTAACACGCAAAGGGTAATAATCCAGGTTGGATTATACCTGTTTCGTACACTAATATACCCTTTAAGGTGTTAAGTATTGTGTGTTTTGTTTGGCGACAACGAACGGTATATTCGACAATGCCGTTCTCAAAAGGAGCGGCATTTTTAATGAAAAAAACCAAAAAACTTTCAAATGCAAAATTACTTAAATACCGAGACAAAACCTTACTTGACGCGGTGAGAAAAGTTTTGCGACCTATACACGATTATTTGACTAGACACCCCCAACTGCTTGAAACGCGTAACGGAAAAATTTTGCACGATTTATGCGTTTTTTGTTACCCCGAGCAAAAAGACCATAAATTAGCCTTTATTGCCGCGCACACTTTGGATGTGTTTTGTGAATATCCGCTTTCCGACAACACGAAAGAAATTGAACAATACAAAGATTTAGTCGAAGCACTATTGAAACTAGACCTGGAAAGATTTGCAAACGTATTAAGAATAGATAAAAATTTTGATTTCGATAATGCTGATTTTTTATACGAACACACCTATTTGCGAGATTTAGAATAATTTTTAAAACAAATACTTTATAACGTAAGGCGCTTTATCAAAAACAAAAGGCAGGTAATTAAACCTGCCTTTTTTATTAGTTTATTTATTAATCTTTTACTGGGTCAAATTCGTTCCTAGCCGTCCAGTAATATGCTTTAATATTGTTTTCAATAAGCGCGTCTATCGTAGACCAGTCGTCATTTTTATAATATTTTTGCAAATCAGCCTTGACTGCGTCGTAAGCGTTTTTAATGCTCAAATATTCGGCGCTACTTTCTTCGTACTGATTAATCTTTTCAGAACCCTTAATGGTGTACATAAGGTTTGCTATTTCAATCGCTCTTTCGTAATTTTCCAAATCTTCAACAACGTCTTTTTCAACTTTATTTTTTACCGCAGAAGGAAGCGCGTCGTATTCACTTCTCAATTCTTCAATAAGCGTTGAATAAAGTTTGTTTTCGGAATTTAATTTATAATTTCCGTCGTCGTCCTTTTCGAGCGGAAGCACGCCGTTATCAAGTTTAGTTGAAACGTTGTTAACTTTGTATTCGTACATATCGGCTTTATCTGCATTTAGGATTTCACCGATCATCTTGCCACCTTCAACGTAGAACTTGTCTGCTTCGTCATTATTATCGGTGTCTTCGCCAACCGCAACCGCGCCTAAATCAACGTATTTAACGTATTGCATACCCGCCGAAGAATTATCACAATAGAAAAGATATTCCACACCGCTTATGTTGACGAATTCGGGTTGATACCAAGTGGTAACCGCCGTGTCGTCAGAAATACGGATTTCCATTGCGTCTTCTATATTATAATTTACGGTTTGACCGTCAAACGTATATTGCGCTTCTCCGTCCCCTATATAAGTTTTGCAAATTTGGTTGTTGGTGTTGTAGTAATAAACGAAATCACCTTTAACCGTTATTAAACTGCTAATAGTACTGCTTACCGCAACACAAGTTTTGTCTTTGCTATACTTACGCAAAGTATCTTTATAAAGTTTACCTGCTTCGGAATCGAAAGTATAAACTTCGTCGAGCGATACGATAAGGTTTGTAGAAACGGCGTAAGTAGAATCAATAATCTCACCCTTTACTTTGCTCGATTCGGTTTGAGCGTTAGCGTTTGCAATAAAATCTGAAATCGTAACCGCGTAAGCGTCTACGTTTGCGTTTTCGTCGGTTGCGCTATAATAAACGTAATTTTCGTCAACCAACAAAAGGTCGTACGTTTCTTTTGCGTCTTTTCCGTCGTAAATGCAGGTGCCTTCCGCTTCGCCAGCAACGTAAGCGTAAAGTTTGTTGTATTTTTCAGCAGGTCTTGAACCCATAGCCCCCGCTAAATCCGCATTATATTCAGAGAATTGATATACGGTAGTAGTATAAACGACAACAGCCTTACCCGTAACCGAGTTTTTCATAAACATATATTTATTAAGCGATTCGTAACCGTCAATTTTTTCGTCGGTCTTTGCAACGGTAATTGCACTACCCGTGTTTACGTTGCGACTGATAATTGACGCGCTTGCCGTATCGTAATATATAACGTAAACGTCTTCACCCACACCAACTATTCTATATTGAGTAGAAAGAGTGCCAACCGAGAAAAGAACTTTCGTTCCCGTTCCGTCGAGTTTAGTCTTCATAAACATCATTTCGGAATTAGCAACCGTTCCGTCGGGGGTCTTGTCCGTGCTAGGCGAGCCGTAATAAACGTAATCACCGTAAATATAAATACCCGCAGAATAATCGCTTGCCGCAAACAATTTAGGTACGACCACTTCGGTATCGGTCAAGTCGGATTTCTTTGCCGCCATAAGCGCGCCTTTAACGGGAACGCCGAAAGTATTATCTTTGGTAGAAACAGCCATACCGTTTAAATAATAAACGTAATTATCAGTTTCAGCAACAAAACCGCCAAGCGACTGTGCGTTAACGTTTCCCCAGTCGGTCATTTGCGTTCCACCCCACTTGGTTTCATTACAACCAACGAGCATAGAACCGAGCATGCACACACAAAGTACCGCGCCTAAAATTTTGAGCAAAATCTTTTTCATAAAAACTCCGTCATCAATCGGTAAACATTTTAAAGTTTGCCGAATATAATTATTTATAGTTATGCAATTATTAATATTATATCTTATATCTTAAACTTTTGCAATAATTTTTTTGGTTTTTTTGCGGTTTTTTCTCTTCTCGGGGGTAATAAAATGGATAAATTCGGCATTTTCAAACTTTTAAATTCTTTTTTCAACTTTTACGAGCAGTCTAAAAGCAATTTTTCTACGCAAGAAAACAAAAACAGCGGTGGCTTTTCGGATTTTTTATCAGCGTTTAATTCGCAACAAAATCAACCTCAAACACAAAACGTAAGCGCCCCAAATCCTGCCGAGAAAAAACCCGCTGAACGCGTTTTACCGCCGTTACAAACGTCAATGCTCTCAACAATGAATTCTCACGACGAATTTATTAAGCGAGTAAAAAATAGAAACAACAAATAAGGTCGCGGTCTTTCATTTCATATAAAAAAGCAAGGTAAAAACCTTGCTTTTCGTTTTGATTGAAATTGCGTACTCGCAAATTATCTCTTTGAGAATTGCGGTGCACGACGAGCCTTTTTCAAGCCGTACTTCTTTCTTTCCTTCATTCTGGAATCACGCGTTAAGAAGCCTTCTTTTTTGAGCGCTGCTCTGCTTTCGGGTTCTGCTTCCAAAAGCGCACGAGAAAGACCGTGTCTAATAGCGCCTGCTTGACCGGTA
>JAFVTK010000063.1 GCA_017503265.1 Clostridia bacterium
CCAAGGATAGTATTAAACGACGGTAAAATGGGCGCGGATAAAAAGTACCGCGGAAATATGGAAAAGGTTGTTACTAAATATTGTGAAGAAACTCTTGCAGAATACAACACGCCCGACCTTGATAAAGTTTTTGTTACTTATTCAACCGCTACCCCTGAAATGATTAACGCGGCAAAACGTGCGTGCTTTGACGCTGGGTTTAAGAACGTTTACGAATCGCACGCTGGCTGTACGATTTCTAGCCATTGCGGTGGAAACACGCTCGGTATCTTGTATTTTAACGATGGTGATTGTAAATAAAAAGTTTGCGCGGATTTCTTTCGCGCATTTTTTATTTTGGCTCTTTTACAAACTCTGACTGATTTTTCTCGCCAAAACGAAATAAATTCTAATCAGTCATCTTTTGTGCCATCGCCATTATTTTTTGCAACATTGCTTAATTTTTTAATAAATTTTGTTTACCTTTCTTGCACTTTTCAAAAAAGTGTGATAGTATAATATTAAAGAAAATTTAGGAGTGAAGTTATGGATAATATTAAAGCGTTTATTTTAGGCGTTTGCGAAAAAGTCGGCGGCGCGCTTAACTTGCCGGCACTTACCGTTGCGTATATCGGTTTAGGGTTAATCGTTGCAATTATAATTGCCGTGGTCGTCATTATCGTTTGCGCAGTTAAAAAGAACAAGAAAAAGAAAGCGGTTGCTAATAACGTTCAACCCGTTGAGCAAAGCGTAACTGCGGAAGAAGTAACTACCGCAAGCGTGGTTGAACAACCCGTAGTTGAAGAAAAACCCGTTGAACAGGTTAAGGAAGAACCCGTTGCAGTAGAAAAGGTTGAAGAAGTTAAAGAAGAAAAGAAACTTGCTAAAAAACCCGTGGCTAAAAAAGCGCCTGCAAAAAAGGTTGAAGAAAAGCCTATTGAAGAAGTTAAACAACCCAAGAAAAAGGTCGGAAAATGGACGGTTGAATTTAAAGGGCACGGCGAATATCTTTCTAAACTTTTAGCGTCTAACGGCGAAGTTATGTTGTCGAGTGAAATTTATACGACCGAAGAAGGCGCAAGGGGCGGTATCGCAACTATTATTAAGGGCGTTGATAGCGGTAAATTCGTTATTTATCAAGACAAAAATAAAAATTATTACTATAAATTAAAGACTGCAAACAACAGGCTTTTGTGCGTTGGCGAAATTTATAAGTCCAAAGATCAATGCTTAAAGGCTGTTGAATCGGTTAAACGTATTGCAAAAGACTCAACTATTCTTGAAGAAGTTTACGAAGGCGCTCAATACATAGACTACGTTCCCGCAACGGTTAGTACCGAAATTAAAAAGGGTACACGCGGTAAGTGGCGCGTTGAAACTACCGAAGACGGCGCTTATTCTGCAAAACTTTACGCAAGCAATGGTCAACTTATGCTTGCCACCGAAGAAGTTGCTTTGGAAAAGAGTGCAAAGAACGCTATTAATTCTGTTAAAAAGAACGCAGCCGAAGGAAACTTTATTATTGATAGGGATAAATTCGGCAGGTTTTACTATAAACTACGCAACGTTCAAAAGTCGGTTATTTGTATAGGCGAAGCATACGACACTTTGGAATCTTGCACTAGCGCTATTGAATCTGTTCGTCGTTTTGCAGCGACTGCGGTTGTGCCTGGCGAAGAAGAATAAAGTTAAATAAATATTTTCGTAAAATTAATATCCCGCGATTGTAAAATCGCGGGATATGTTGTATAATGTGTACGTTAAATATTTTTTTATGGATTAAAATTCACTTACGGGGATTTTAACGACTACTTTTTTAATGTTTTCGGGCGTGCCGTTTGCTATGCATTGATGTAAGTCGTTCGGGAACATTATGGCAAAACAGCCTGCGCTTAGTTCGCTTGATTTGTAATCGGTAGGGGCGTAAAAAGTTACGTCTTTAACGTCGTTGTATTCAGTTTCTGGTACAGCGCCATCTATATCTTTATAGATAACTATTTCACTACCGCTATGGATATATTGCAAATCAAGATATTTAACGTGCGCTTCCATTTTGACTTGGTCAAGCGTTTTGGTTAAGTATTCTTGAACCTTCGCAAAAGTTCCGCCGTAAATTTCGTGCTTGCCAACTTCTTTCTGTTCTGCATTTTCTAAAAAGTTTTTGATTGAGTTTGCAAGTTCTGGGTCTTTAACGTGTTTTTGTAAGTTTGAAAGTTTGTCGATAATCATAATTAATTTCCTTTTATTTTTAATCTATAAAAATTTTATCATAAAAAATAAAAATTATCAACTGTAACTAATATTTATTAGGAGAATAAAAATGAAGATTGAGCAACTTGATAAAAATTTTGAAATTGTAAATGACGGAGACGGCGGTGAAAAAGCCGTTTATACTATTCCTCATGAAAAATTTGACCTTTACGGTGTTTATTATTCGGAAGAAGAAAAGAGATTTCGTCGCGTCCCCAAAGAAGTCGCAGATAATATTTCTTATAATTTATCTGTGCTTGCTACAAACACGGCAGGTGGAAGGCTTCGTTTTTGTACAAATTCGGGGACGATAGGAATAGAAGCAACATATCCCTTTTTGGCGCATATGACGCACATGCCTTACACGGGGAGTAACAGTTTTTATCTTTTGGAAAAAACTGAAAGTGGATTTAAATATATAAACGTTTTTCGTCCTAATTTCGGTGAAGAAAAAGGATTTAAGCAAACGATAAAAATTCGTGGCGGTGCAATGAGAGAATTTATATTGTTTTTCCCGTTGTATAATTCTATTGACAGTTTAAAGGTTATATTAGATGCTGATGCTAAAATAGAAAACGGAAGCAAATATCGTGATATTAAGCCTATTTTATATTACGGCTCTTCAATTACCCAAGGGGGTTGCGCGTCAAGAACGGACGGTGCTTATCAAGCGTTGATTTCTAAATGGAACGATATAGATTTTATTAATTTAGGTTTTTCTGGCGGATGTAAGGCAGAAGATATTATGGTAGATTATATATGTGGTTTAGACGTTTCATTATTTGTTTTAGATTATGATCATAATGCTCCATCAGTAGATTATTTAAAAGAAACGCATTATTCTAATTATCTAAAGTATAGAAAATTTCACCCTGATACGCCTATACTGATGCTTTCCCGCCCAAATATAGAAGGTGAAGAGCAGAATATAGCAAGGTTTAAGGTAATTAAAGCAACTTACGATAAGGCAAAAAAAGATGGGGATAAAAATGTTTATTTTATACCCGGAAAACAACTGTTTAAAAAAGAAGACCGTATAAATTGTACGGTTGATGGTTGTCATCCAAATGATTTGGGTTTTTACCGTATGGCAAAAAGAATTTATAAAGAATTAATTAAAATAGATGAGAAGTTTAGATGATGAAAAAATTTGTGTTAATTCCCGACAGTTTTAAGGGAACGCTTTCTTCAAAGCAAATTTGTGAAATAATGAGCGTTAAAATTAAAGAACAATTTCCTAATGCGAAAACAGTTTCTATACCCGTCGCGGACGGTGGCGAAGGTAGTGTTGACTGCTTTTTAACCGCGCTTGGCGGACAAAAGATTTTCGTTAAGTGTAAAGGTCCGTACTTTGAAGATATTCAAGGTTTTTACGGATTGATAGGTGATGGAAAAACTGCGGTTATTGAAATGGCTGCTACGGCAGGTTTGCCGTTAGTTGAAAATAATAAAAATCCGCTTAAAACCACCACTTACGGTGTGGGTGAACTTATATTAGACGCGGTAAAACGCGGTGTAAAAAAGATTATAGTAGGTCTTGGCGGGTCTTGCACTAACGACTTTGGTTGTGGCGCTGCGGCGGCGTGCGGAATAAAATTTTTAGACGATAAGGGTAGCGAGTTCATACCCGTTGGTGGAACGTTAAATAGAATTGCAAAAGTAGACCTTTCTTCGTTTGACGAAAGGTTAAGAAGCGTAGAAATAGTTACTATGTGCGATATAGATAATCCACCGTATGGTTTAACTGGCGCTGCGTACGTTTTTGCGCCCCAAAAAGGCGCGGACAAAAGTGCGGTTGAACTACTTGACGACGGGGTTAAACACCTTTGCGGGGTGCTAAAAGAAGAGTTAGGACTAGACCTTTCAAACCTTTCGGGCGGTGGTGCGGCTGGCGCTATGGGCGCAGGCATGGTTGCGTTTTTTAATTCTAAACTAAAAATGGGGATAGATACTGTCTTATCCACCGTTGGTTTTGACGACGTTATCAAAGACGCTGACGTAATTTTTACGGGTGAAGGTAAAATCGATAGTCAATCTTTACGCGGGAAAGTGGTTATAGGCGTTGCGCGCCGTGCTAAACTCGCTTGCGTGACGGTAATTGCGGTTGTTGGTGGCGCGGACGGAGATATGAGTAGCGCTTACGAAGAAGGTGTTACGGCGGTATTTTCAATAAACAGATTACCGCAAGACTTTTCAGTAAGTCGTTTTAATAGCGCGGAAAATCTTGCTTTTGCCACCGAAAATATTTTAAGAACGCTTAAAATAACTCAAAAATGAAAGGCGATAAGCTTTTTACGCTATCGCCTTTGTTAAATGATTTGACAAAAATACACTATTAAGTTATAATTCTAATATTAATTACTATAACGGAAACGTTTGCATTAGGAGAAATTATGAACGGAATAAATATTCCCGAAATATTCGGAACTATGGTTTTTAACGACAAGGTAATGAAAGAGCGTTTGCCCAAAGAGGCTTACGACGCTGTTCGCCTAGCAAAAGACGAGGGTAAACCTTTGTCGCACGATTACGCCAAAGTCGTCGCTTCGGTTATGAAAGACTGGGCGATTGAAAACGGGGCAACCCACTTTACGCATTGGTTCCAGCCTATGACGGGGATTACTGCTGAAAAACACGACAGTTTCGTTGAACCGTTTGGAGACGGCGACGTTATTATGAAATTTTCCGAAAAATCGTTGGTTAAAGGGGAGTCGGACGCGTCAAGTTTTCCGTCGGGCGGTTTGCGCGCAACTTTTGAAGCGCGTGGTTATACTGCGTGGGACCCCACTTCTTACGCTTTCGTTAAAGACGGCAGTTTATATATTCCTACGGCGTTCTGCTCGTATAGTGGCGAAGCACTTGATAAAAAAACCCCGCTATTGCGGTCAATGGACGCTTTTAATAAACAGGCGCTCCGCATTTTAAGACTTTTTGGTAACGACAAAGCAAAAAGGGTTACGCCTACCGTCGGCGCGGAACAAGAATACTTTTTAATAGATAAAAGCGTTTACGAAAGGCGCTTGGATTTGGTTCATTGCGGTAGAACGCTGTTTGGCGCGCGCCCATCAAAAGGTCAAGAACTTGAAGACCACTATTACGGCGCGATTAAGTCAAGGGTTTCAGCGTTTATGAAGGAACTTGACGAAGAACTTTGGAAACTTGGCGTTTACGCTAAAACCAAGCATAACGAAGTTGCGCCTGCGCAACACGAACTTGCGCCCGTATTCACTTCGACTAATATCGCTTCTGACCAAAACCAACTCACTATGGAACTTATGAAGAGCGTAGCAAATAAGCACGACCTCGTTTGCCTTCTTCACGAAAAACCTTTTGCGTCGGTTAACGGTAGCGGTAAACATAACAACTGGTCTATTTCTACCGACCTTGGCGAAAATTTGTTAGAGCCGGGCGATACGCCTAATGAAAACGCGCAATTCCTACTATTTCTCGTTGCGGTTATTAAGGCTGTTGACGAGTATCAAGATTTATTGCGTATAAGCGTCGCTTCTGCTGGTAACGACCACCGCTTGGGCGCGGACGAAGCGCCACCTGCAATCATATCCATTTATCTTGGTGAAGAACTAGACGCTATTTTGAATTCGATTGAAAGTGGCTCTGCATACCTAGCGAAAGCAAAATCAGAACTTAAAATCGGCGTATCCGTTCTTCCGCCTATTCCCAAGGATTCTACGGACAGAAATAGAACGTCCCCGTTTGCGTTTACGGGTAACAAGTTTGAATTCCGTATGGTTGGTTCGTCGTCAAATATCGCTTGCCCGAACTTTATTATCAATACTATCGTTGCCGAAGAACTTCGCCAGTTTGCAGATCAACTTGAAAACGCAAAAGATTTTAACGGTGAACTTGATAAACTTATAAAGAAGACCATTACCGAGCATAAACGCATTTTGTTTAGCGGTAACAATTATTCCAAAGAGTGGGAAAAAGAAGCGCAAAAACGTGGACTTTTGAACTTAAAATCTACGGTTGACGCACTTCCGCACTATACCGACAAAAAGAACGTTGAACTATTTGCTAAACACAAAATTTTATCTGAGCAAGAAATTAATTCTCGTATGGAAATTTTGCTTGAAAACTATTCTAATATCGTGCATATTGAAGCGCTTACCGCTATCGATATTGCAAGAAAGGAAATAACCCCCGTGGTTATAGATTATCAAGGTTTCTTGCTTGACGAATTAAAACTCAAAAAAGAGTACGGCAAGATTGCTTGTGGTTTAGAAGAAAAATTACTTTTAAAACTTTCCGCGCTTTCTGAAAACTTCTCAAACGCGCTTGATAAACTCGTTGAAGACGTGGAAAAATACGACGGTACGTCGTCTAATCTTGATAAAGCAAAGTATTGTGAAAAGATTTTGCTTGCCGATATGGAAACGCTTCGCGGATATGCAGACGCAATGGAATTGTTAATCGGTAAAGATTTTATGTCTTTCCCAACGTATGAAGATATTTTGTATAGCGTTAAGTATTAATTAAAATCGAAAACTTTTAGTTTTTACCTAATAGCACGAAGTGATAAATTTATAATTAAACACGAAAACCGCCGAAAATTCGGCGGTTTTTTTTCGTTTTTTAACTATTGCCACAAATTACATTGCGGAAAAGTTTAAAAATTCTTAAAATGGCTTGTGTTTAAAGTATAAATATGATAAAATAAATATACAAAGTAAACATTATATATGGCGGTTGGGCTGTTTAAAAAGCAAAACCGCCTATTATCACGAAAGGAGAGTTTATGTACAAAATTGTTGACAAAAAAGTGCTTAATCCTACCGTTACGCGCATTGACGTTTACGCACCGTTCGTTGCTAAAAAAGCACAAGCGGGTCAGTTCGTAATTGTCAGGGCGACCGAAGACGGTGAAAGAATTCCTTTGACCGTTGCCGATTACGACAGGGAAAAGGGTACGGTTGCGGTGATTTTCCAAATCGTTGGTGCAACCACTTATACGCTTAATCAGTTAAACGTTGGCGACAGCGTTGCAGACTTCGTTGGTCCGCTCGGTAACGCAACTCATACGGCAGGTCTTAAAAAAGTTGCAGTCGTCGGTGGTGGCGTGGGTTGTGCAATCGCATATCCAGTTGCTAAAAAACTTCACGAAGAAGGTGCGGAAGTTCACTCTATCGTAGGTTTTAGATGTAAAGATTTAGTTATTTTGGAAGACGAGTTTAAGGAAGTCAGCGACAAGTACGTTCTTATGAGCGACGACGGTACGGCTGGTACGAAAGGTCTTGTTACCGACGCTCTTAAAAATCTTATTGAAAGTGGAGAGCAGTACGACGAAGTAATCGCAATAGGTCCTGTTATTATGATGAAGTTCGTATGTAAACTCACCAAAGAATACGGCGTAAAAACTATCGTTTCAATGAACCCGATTATGATTGACGGAACGGGTATGTGTGGCGGTTGCCGTTTGACCGTTGGCGGAAAAACCAAGTTTGCTTGCGTTGACGGACCTGAATTCGACGGACACGAAGTGGATTTTGACGAAGCAATGAAACGTGGCGCAAGTTATAAAGAGTGGGAAAGACACAAGTATGAAGAAACTTGTAACCTTTTCAAAAAGGAGGTTAAATAATTATGCCTAATATGTCTTTGAAGAAAAACGTTATGCCACATCAAGATGCTGACGTAAGAAATAAAAATTTTGACGAAGTTGCTTTGGGTTATACCGTAGAACAAGCGATTGACGAAGCAGAAAGATGCTTAAATTGTAAAAATAAACCTTGCGTTAACGGTTGCCCCGTTATGGTTCATATCCCTGAATTTATCGCAAAAATAAGAGAAAAAGATTTTGAAGGGGCATATCAAATTATTTCACAATCTTCATCACTTCCTGCTGTTTGCGGTAGAGTTTGCCCACAAGAAAGTCAATGCGAAAAATACTGCATCCGCGGTATCAAAGGCGAACCCGTAGGTATCGGTAGGTTGGAAAGATTTGTTGCCGATTACCATAATGCAAACTGCAAAGAAAAACCTGTTAAACCTGAAAGTAACGGTATAAAAATCGCAGTTATCGGTTCTGGTCCTTCGGGGCTTACTTGCGCAGGCGATCTTGCTAAAAAAGGTTATGAAGTAACCGTATTTGAAGCATTTCACTTGGCTGGTGGCGTTCTCGTTTACGGTATCCCTGAATTTAGATTGCCAAAGTCGATCGTTCAAAAAGAAATTGACACGCTTAAAGATTTGGGCGTTAAAATCGAAACTAATATGGTTATCGGTAAAGTTATTTCTATTGAAGAACTTATAAAAGAATACGACTTTAAGGCTGTATTTATCGGTTCTGGCGCAGGACTTCCGAAGTTTATGAATATCCCTGGTGAAAACCTTAACGGCGTATATTCCGCAAACGAATTTTTAACCCGTATTAACCTTATGAAGGCATATAGAGAAGACGCTTCTACGCCTATTAAGCAAGGTAAAAAAGTAGTCGTCGTTGGTGGCGGTAACGTTGCTATGGACGCAGCGAGATGCGCTAAACGTTTGGGCGGCGACGTTCATATCGTTTATAGAAGAACGCTTGACGAACTTCCTGCAAGAAAAGAAGAAGTTGAACACGCTATGGAAGAAGGTATCGTATTTGACCTTCTTACAAATCCCGCGCAAATTAAAGGCGACGATAAAGGCTGGGTTAACGCTGTAACTTGCATAAAAATGGAACTTGGTGAACCCGACGCTTCGGGTAGACGTCGTCCCGTAGAAATTAAGGATAGCGAATTTGATATTGAAGCAGACGTAGTAATTATGGCGCTTGGTACTTCACCAAATCCGCTTATTAAGTCAACCACCGAAGGTTTGGAAATTAATAAGCACGGCGGTATTATTACCGACGAAAACGGCGCAACGTCCGTTCAAGCAGTTTACGCTGGTGGCGACGCTGTTACAGGTGCTGCAACCGTAATTTTGGCAATGGGTGCAGGTAAGACTGCGGCAAAGGCCATTGACGAATATTTAAATAAATAAAAAACATGTTAAAACCGCCCGTGTTTTTCACGGACGGTTTTGGCACTAAAAATAATATATGTACTTTTGGAGGTATTATGTCGACATTTGACTACACAGTACTCGATAATGCTATCGAACAATTTGGCAACAAAGAAAGTTCGCTTATATCAATATTACAGAGTGCGCAGGAACATTACAGGTACTTACCTAAAGAAGTTTTCCCATATTTGGCGGAAAAATTAGGTATTTCAGAAGCAAAAATTTATGGCGTTGCGACCTTCTATGAAAACTTTTCATTAGAACAAAAAGGTAAATACGTTATTAAAGTTTGCGATGGAACGGCTTGCCACGTGCGTCATTCCGTACCTATTTTAGAGGCTTTGAGAAAAGAACTCGGTTTATCGGAAGAAAAAAAGACCACGGACGATCTTATGTTTACGGTTGAAACGGTTGCTTGTTTGGGCGCATGCTCTTCAGCACCTGCAATCACCTTGAACAATGAAATTTATCCGACAATGACACCGGAATCAGCCGTTGCGCTTATTAAATCTTTAAAGGAGAATGCTTAAATGTTAAAATCCAGAGAAGAATTACAGTTGCTTCGTGCGGAAGCAACAAAAAGAATGCTGGCGGAAACTAAAAGAATTATAGTTTGCGCAGGTGCAGGTTGCGTTTCTAAGGGCGCACTTAAAATTTACGACAAATTTGCGGATATTATGAAGCAAAAAGGGATAGACTTCTCTTTGGAACTTCAAAAAGAACCGCACAGCGATTCAGTAAGACTTAAAGAAAGTGGATGCCACGGCTTTTGTGAAATCGGTCCGCTTGTAAGAATTGAACCACAAGGTTGGCTTTACGTTAAAGTTAAAGTTGAAGATTGTGAAGAAATTATTGAAAAGACTATCGTTAACGGCGAATGTGTGGATAGGCTTGCATATACTCAAGACGGTAAGGTTTATAGGGAACAAAAGGAAATTCCTTTCTATAAAAAACAAACCAGAATGATTCTTGATAACTGCGACAAAATCGACGCAACTTCGATTGAAGAATATCTTGCTACCGGTGGTTATACCGCTTTGGAAAAGGCACTTTTCGATATGTCTTCTGAAGACGTTATTAACGAAATTTCCGAATCTGGACTTCGTGGCCGTGGGGGCGGTGGATTCCCTGCTGGTAGAAAGTGGAGTCAGGTTGCAAGACAAAACAATTTCCCCAAATACGTCGTATGTAACGGCGACGAGGGCGACCCCGGTGCTTTTATGGATAGGTCGGTTATGGAAGACGATCCACACCGCATGATCGAAGGTATGATTATCGCTGGTATTGCAACGGGCGCAAACGACGGGTATATTTACGTTCGTGCCGAATATCCTAAGGCTGTTGCAAGATTAAGCCTTGCTATTAAACAAGCAACCGAACTCGGTTTATTGGGCGATAATATTTTGGGAACGGATTTCTCGTTTAAGATGCACATCAACCGTGGTGCTGGTGCATTCGTATGTGGCGAAGGCTCTGCGCTTACCGCTTCAATCGAAGGTAAACGTGGTATGCCCAGAACTAAACCCCCACGTACTGTTGAACACGGCTTATTTGATAAACCTACCGTTCTTAACAACGTTGAAACTTATGCAAACGTCGCTTTGATTATCAATAAAGGTAGTGCTTGGTTTAAGGGAATCGGTACGGAAAATTCTACTGGTACAAAGACTTTTGCGCTTACAGGTAATATCCAAAACGCTGGTCTTATCGAAGTTCCTATGGGCACGACTCTTCGTGAAGTTATATTCGATATTGGCGGTGGCGTTCGCGATGGTGGCGAATTTAAGGCTGTTCAAATTGGTGGTCCGTCAGGTGGATGCCTTACCGAAGAACATTTCGATTTACCGCTCGACTTTGATTCACTTTCAAAAGTTGGCGCAATTATCGGTTCTGGCGGTCTTGTTGTTATGGACCAAAAAACTTGTATGGTTGAAGTTGCAAGGTTCTTTATGGACTTTACGCAAAAAGAAAGTTGCGGAAAGTGCGTGCCTTGTAGAGAAGGTACTAAACGTATGCTTGAAATCCTTAACCGCATAGTTGACGGAAAAGGCGAAGACGGCGATATCGAACTTTTGAAAGAACTTGGCGAAGCAATTTCTAAAACTGCTCTTTGCGGTCTTGGTAAAACTGCTGCAGGTCCTGTCCTTTCAACTATTAAGTATTTTGAAGACGAATATAGAGCGCATATTTACGATAAGAAATGCCCTGCGGGCGCTTGTCAAAAATTAAAGACTATCGTTATTGATCCCGAACTTTGTAAGGGTTGCAGTAAGTGTGCAAGAAACTGTCCGGTTGGCGCAATCAAGGGCGAAATTAAAAAGCCTTTCCAAATCGACCAAAAAGTTTGTATTAAGTGTGGTGCATGCGTTTCAACTTGTCCGTTTAAGGCTATAAAGGAGATTTAAGATTATGAGTGAATATATGATTATTGACGGCATAAAGGCGGAAATCAATGGCGAAAAGAATATTTTAGAACTTGCTAGAAAAGTTGGTATTGAAATCCCCGCTTTTTGTTACGATCCCGAACTATCTATTTACGGCGCGTGCAGGATGTGTATGTTTGAAGACGAAAGGGGCAGACTTGACGCTGCGTGCTCGTGCAAACCACGCGACGGTATGGTTATTAAAACTAACACCGCAAAACTCCGTAAGTATAGAAAAATGATTCTTGAACTTCTTCTTGCAAACCATTGCAGAGATTGTACTACCTGCCACATGAGCGGTAAGTGCAGACTTCAAGAATTCGCTTATAAGTTTAATATTGAAGGAATAAGATTTCCTAACAACGCGTGCCAAATCAGTTCGGACAGTTCGTCTAACAGCATAATACGCGCACCTGGAAAGTGCATACTTTGCGGTAAGTGCGTAAGAATGTGTAACGAAGTTCAATCGGTTGGCGCAATAGATTATGCGTTCCGTGGCTCGAAGATGAAGATTGCAACCGCTTTTGACGGAGATATTGCAAATTCACCTTGCGTAGGTTGCGGTCAATGCGCGGCAGTTTGTCCTACGGGCGCAATCGTTATACGCGACGACGCGGATTTGGTTTGGAAAGCACTTGGCGACGACAACGTAGAAGTTTCCGTTCAAATCGCACCTGCCGTTAGGGTTGGTTTGGGTACTGAATTCGGCTTTAACGAAGGCGAAAACGTTATGGGTAAACTCGTAACTGCGCTTAAAGAAATGGGATTTGATAAAGTTTACGATACTAATATCGGCGCTGACTTAACCATTATGGAAGAATCTAACGAACTTATCCATAGGATTAAAAAAGGTGGCAAACTCCCGATGTTTACGTCGTGTTGTCCTGCGTGGATTAGATTTGCGGAAGATAAATATCCCGATCTTTTGGATAATATTTCTACGTGTAAAAGTCCTATGCAAATGCTTGCGGCTACCGTAAAAGCGCTTTATAAGGGCGAAAAGAAGCACGTTCACGTTGCTATTATGCCGTGCTCTGCTAAAAAAGACGAAGCAAAACGTGAGAAGTTTAACGGCGACGTTGATTTCGTTCTCTCTACGCAAGAAGTCGTTCGTATGATTAGAGAACACGGTATACACTTTGCGCAACTTCAAGAAAGTTTGCCCGACGTTCCGTTTAAGGAATACACGGGCGCAGGCGTTATCTTCGGTGCGTCAGGTGGCGTTATGGAAGCGGCGCTCCGTACGGCAGTTGAAACCATTACGGGCGAAAAACTAGGTAGCGTTGAGTTTAAGGAAGTTCGTGGTATGGAAGGCGTTAAAGAAGCCGAATACAACGTTAAAGATCTTAAAGTTAAAGTTGCAGTAGTAAGCGGACTTAAAAACGCAAGGGATATTTGCGATAAGGTAAGGGCTGGTGAAGCAGATTATCAATTTATTGAAATTATGAGTTGCCCTGGCGGTTGTGTAAACGGTGGCGGTCAACCGTTTGTTGATGCGTTTACGCGTTCTGCAATGGACTATAAGGGTTTGCGTGCAAAAGGTCTTTACAATACCGACGCTAATATGTCAAACAGAAAGAGCCACGACAATATGTCGGTAAGTTATTTGTACGATAACTATTTTGGCGAAGTTGGTGGACATAAAGCGCACGAACTTTTACACACTCACTACGAACCTAAAAAGAAAAACTAATTAAAAAAACAAAACGGCTATTTAAATGAAAGCCGTTTTGTTTTAAAAGAATATACAAATGAAAATTAAAGATAATAGAGTTTTAAGTTTTATAATAGTTGCCGTCGTTTACGCAGTAGCGACTTTATGCGGGGTACTGATTTACCTTGCATTACCGATTAGTAGCGTTTGGCTTAAATTACTTATTGCGGACGTAGCCGCTACGGCTGTTACTTTTATATTTAGTTTAATATTTAATAACGCGTCAGTTTACGACCCTTATTGGAGCGTTCAACCGATAGTAATTGCAATCGCCTTTGCAATAGGCGGTAAAATGACTGCCGCAAGACTTTTGCCACTTATTGCGGTATCATTGTGGGGCGTGCGTTTAACTGCTAACTGGGCGTATACGTTTAAAAACTTAAACCATCAAGACTGGCGCTATACTATGCTCAAAGAAAAAACGGGTAAATTTTATCCGATAGTAAATTTTTTAGGCATACATTTATTCCCTACGCTCGTGGTTTACGCGTGTATGTTGCCCGTTGTGTATACTTACGCGTTAGATTTTAAGGCTAATATTGGTAGCGTAGTATTTTTTATACTTTCAATTTTGGCGATAATTTTACAACTCGTTTCGGATACTCAAATGCAAAAGTTTAGAAACGGCAAAACGGGTGGGTTTATTCGTAATGGACTTTGGAAATATTCGCGCCACCCCAACTATTTGGGCGAAATTTTAATGTGGTGGGGCGTTGCTCTTGCGTTTATATCGGCAGTACCTAATATGTGGTATTTGTGTGTAGGCGCGCTTGTGAATACGCTTATGTTTTTGTTTATAAGTATTCCTATGGCGGATAAAAGACAAGCAAAAAAACAAGGGTTTAGCGAATACAAAGCACAAACCCGAATGCTTTTGCCAATAAAGAAAAAATAAAAAATGTTATAATCAAAAAAGGGATATAGAAATATGTTTTATTGTGAAAAATGTCATTCACTTTCTCAAAATCAAGAATGTGGTTGTTGTGGTTTTAATCAACTTAGAGAAGTTAAAGATGACGATTTTTGCTATTTGACAACGACTAATGAAGATTTTGGAAAAATGTTTGTGGAATATTTGAGTAACGAAGGAATAAATTGTGTCAGCGTACCATATGGCGACGGTGTTAGAAGTCAAATGGCTTTATCGCTTGGTAAATATAAGTTATACGTTCCGTATAAGTTTTACAATAATGCGTGTGAAATTTTAGAGTTTTTTAATGAAAATTATTCAACGAATAAAGTAAAAGAAAAAATATTAGAAAACCAACACAAATGGAATATTGAAAACCCTAAAATAGAAAAGAAAATGCGAAAAAAATTCAAATTAAATCAAGACGATAACCTACTTAACTTTGTAAAAGAAAAAGTTGAACAAGCAGATAGTGTAACTGACGTGGGATTGATGGTTGATGGTGAACATGGATTGCTTGTTAAAAGTGGAAAAATTGTAATATGGTTTTCTTCAGAAACTTTTAAGATAAACATCTAAACAAAAAGAGCCGAAAGGCTCTTTTTTGGTTTTATAAGGGGTGCTGTTAAATTTTTTGTGCGCTTATAACTTTTAGAGTGTTGCCGTTTACGGTGAATTTGACGTTGACGTTTGCAAAAGTCATACCGTATTCTTTGCCGTCGTCTTGATACGACGGGCGCGGGTCGTCGGCAAGACACTCTTTAAGCGCGGATAACTTATCTTTTGGCAAAATCGTTTCAAGTTCAGGGATAATTTCAACGGTTAACTTATAATCTTTTTGTTGGTCTGCATAACCGCCTATCGCGTCGGGGTGGCTGTCGGTAAAAGGAAGGTAAGGTTTAAGGTCGTAAATGGGCGTACCGTCCATCAAATCCGCACCTGATACCAAAACGGTCGTGCCAAACTTTTCGGTTTTTTCAAGCCCTAAAAATTTTACCGAAGATAATCCCAAATGGTTTGGGCGAAAAGGCGAGCGACTTGCAAATACGCCGACCTTTGTATTGCCACCAAGTCTTGGTGGACGCACCAACGGCGACCAGCCGTCTTTATGCGCTTTGGAAAAATCGAAAATAATCCACAGGTGTGAAAACCCTTCAATACCGCGCAAAGCGTCGTCGTTTCTATATTCGGGGTAAAATATTACGCGTGCTTTTAAGGACGGCGCACGCCCACTTTGTCGCGGAATACCAAACTTTTCCTTAAAATCGCTTTCAATATAGCCGATAGGCTTAACTATAAAATTATCCATAAATTAATTATACAACTTTTCCGATTAAAAAGCCATAAACTTATTGCGGAAAAGTTTTTTTATTGTATTTTGTTATTGTGAATTGTATAACATAGTGCTATTTTATGGCAAATTTGCATTAGATAGTGCATTGACACAGTGCCTATTGTGTGTTATTGTAAAAATAGAAAGGTTATATTATGGAAGAAAATAAGAAAAAAATCACTCTTTAACTATAAGTATCAGTTTGATTATATTTTTAATAATAGGGCTGACGATCGTGTATTTTGTAAAAAAGATAAACGATCCGTGGCCACAAAATAGGGTTTGGCAAAGCGATAAAACGGTTGAAGAAAATATTATTGAAATTCGAGAACGAACTGTTGAAAAACACGGCGAGCATTACGAAATTGATATTTACGTTTTAAGTTCTTTTGACGACCACCCCGAATATTTTTTAGTCCAAGTAGGTGATTATATGCACCACATAGTCCTTTATTATAGGGGCGAGTATTATTGGATGTATGGTGGCGGCGGCGGATATAGTTTTTGGGCAAGATTAAACGTGCTTGAAAATCCTGATTATCAAATTTATTATGCTCCTAATAGTCATTATGCCTATAAACATCAAGGAATAATGTATGCAATTAGTATGGGTGGTTACATGTTTGAGGAGGATTATAATATTGAAAATTTTAAGAACAACTCTGTTGATGAAGAGAATTATAAACATTATATTCTAAACGAACGACATATTTCCCGGCTTGGTAATGAATGGAACCCAATATATTGAAAAATTTTTCATGCAGAATAGCGGGGTTGATATGGAAAATGAATTAAAAAAAGCAATAAAAACTTTCTGTATTGCAATATTTTGTTTGGTCGCTTTATACGGATCTATTCAAGGTTATAATTATTGCACAAGTTTAAATAGACCAAAAACGAGAGTATGGAACAGCGCGTATACCGAAGAAGA
>JAFVTK010000064.1 GCA_017503265.1 Clostridia bacterium
ATGCTATCTGCAAACACGGTTTGTTAGATACAAAAAGTGGGAATATTTTATTATGAAATTATTTTTAGTAAAGAATAATAAAGCACTAAATATTTATATACCGACTAGCGATAATGAAATATTTAAAAGCGCTGCGGAAGATTACGTTGATACTGTTTTAAAGGTGAGCGGAGTTAAACCAAAGATACTTGTTTACGATAAGATTGAAAACGTAGCAACTGGTATAGTTCTAAACTTAACAAACGAAGAAAATATTTATGACGGATATTCGGTTGAAAGAGTAAATAATGTTGTAAAAATTTCCGCATCAAACGAGCGTTCTATATATTACGGTTTGCACGATTTTTTAGAAAAAAATATGCAAATAGTTTGGGCGCGCGGGGCAAGAGAATATTTTCTTGAATACGTAAAACAAAAAGAAATAGAAATTACACAATGCGAATATAAAGAATTTTCCCCTTTTGTAGTTCGTGGATTAAATATGTGCGGATATGGCGACGGTGGTGACCATAAAGACAATGGAAGTGCAAAATACTACGCAGTCAATAAAATGAACGGTCTTTTGGACAAATTTGACGACGAGTGGACGCGTTTCGGCTTAAAGGGTATGGGAATTCATGTCGACGGAAGTAATGTTAACGATTTGGCGGACGAACATCCAGAATATTTCATGAAGGAAAAAGACGGCAGTGTTAGGATTTCAAAGAGGCGACAAAGTTATATTAATTACTACAATTTAGAAGTTGCAAACGTAATTGCTGAAAGGATAATTTCGTGGATAGATAAAAATGGCGAACATTTAATGCCACAATATATAATGCCTGACGACCCGTGGTTTTATATGTTGGAAAATGGTGAAGAATTAAGTGGAAAACCGTTTACGGCAGACGACGGAACTACCGTTTATCCCGAACAAGGTAATTATAGATCGACGGTATATTTTAATTTCATCAACCGAGTTGCGCGCATATTGAAAAAGCGTAAACCAAATACAAAGTTATTCACGTTTGCATACGTTTACAGTACGCCTGCACCTGATATTGAGATAGAAGATAACGTTTGCGTTATGCTTACAACGATATTGACAAACGATAAACATAGTTATACTGATACGAGATATCACGACAACGATAAAGATAAGAAAAATATCGAGTTGTGGGTTAAAAAGTGTAAAACGCTATGCCTATACAATTACTGGAATATTTTTAGTGGAAGCATTTATTCTCGTCCAACCGTGCGCGTCGTACAGGAAAATCTTAAATGGTATAGGGAAATCGGGGTATACGGATTAATGCCTGAAAACCATTTAGATTGTTCAAAAGAAGATGCTTTAAATGACAGGCAAAAAGGTGTGCGCTTAATCTTTGATATGAACGAAGCGTATTTTTGGATAACGCTTAAACTTATATGGAATCCTGACCAAAACGTCAACGAGTTACTTGAAAGGTTTTGCAAGATTGTATATAAAGAATGTGCGCAAGAAATGCTTAATTATTTTCACTTGATTGAAAGCGGTTGGAATTCAAAAGACGCGCTCATTTGGTGTACTACTGGCGGAGACGTATATATATTACAGTTTGTTATTAAGGCTGGTATTGCCGGTACGGTTTTGGATACCTTAAAAAACGCTAAACGCAAGGCGAAAACTGCAAGCGTCAAATCAAGAGTTGAGAGTATATATAGGGTAATGGAAGAACAAATTGCAAAATACTCTAACTTTGTTGAAGAAGATGCAAAAATTTTAATGATAAAACCGCAAGACGTAACTAGCGAAACTGCAATGGATTACTTAAATAATCCTGAAAGTGTTTGGAATAGAGCAATTCCGATTAAAGTAATGAAAAATTACAAAACGCTTGAAGATTATCCCAAAGAAGCAGAGTTTGATTGTCGTATTCTTTGCGATACTAAAAACGTATATTTCGGGTTTACGGTTAAAGACGATAAAATCGTATCGGAAAAGAACGGAGAGTATTATAGGGATGACGGCAGTAAGGTAACTAGTTACGCTGAAACTTATATAGGTGGTAACGATTTAAATAAGAGCGAATATTACGGATTTATAAGCGGTTTTTACGAAAGGGGAACACAGGTTTATATAAATGAAGGCTCGCCGATAGGTATTCCTATACCGCAAGGATTTGAGGACGTAAAATTTGTTAAGTTATCTAAAAAACCAAAAAAAAGGTATACGTTCCACGTTCAAGTAATACCGTTAACAGCGTTAAAAATACAGTATGAGAATTTTAGACCGTACGGCTCGTTTGTATACTACACTAACCGTTTTGGTCGGGCTGGCTGGAAGGGCACGGGATTGTGGTCTAAAATTAATTTTTCACAATTTGAAATAATAAAGGAGGAAGAATAATGAATACTTCTTTTAAAAAAACACACTCAATTAACTATATGAAGAGAAAGGAAACTTTTTTCATATGGGCAATGTTGGCGCTACCGCTTATTAGTTGGATAATTTGGTATTGGTACGTCAATTTAAGTAGCATCTTAAATGCTTTTAAAGACGTTGACGGCACTTGGTCGTTTATCAACTTTAAGACGTTTTGGGAAAGTTTAACTGCTCCGTCAACAGATTTAGGGTCAATTTCGGTAGGTCTTAAAAATACGTTTGGCTACTATTTACAAGATTTACTTATATTCATCCCGTTGCAAATTTTGCTTGCGTATTTCTTATATAAAAGGATACCTGGTTTTAAGTTTTTTAGGGTGATTTTCTATTTGCCGTCTATTATTTCAGGTGTTGCTATGACTTCTGTATTTAAAGCAATGATAGCGACTGACGGACCACTAGGTGTAATTTTAGAATCGATGGGAATGCCCTTAGAACACGCTTTATTATCCGTTCCTTCTACGGCAACGAAAACCATAATGGCTTATAAACTTTGGGTATGTCTAGCATCTAGAATGTTACTTTTAGGCGGTGCGCTTGCGCGTATTCCTATCGAAGTTTTGGAATCTGCAAAACTTGACGGTGTTGGCCCTGGTAGGGAACTTATTAATATGATTATTCCTTTAATCTCGTCTACGCTTATTACTTATTTGATATTAGGCACTACTGGAATAATTGGTGCGTCTGGACCGATACTTCTTCTTGCACCAGACCATCAATCACTCGGTACGACGACTTTAAACTACTGGATATTTGATAAAGTTTATGCAAAAGGCGTTCATATGGCAGGTCAATACAATCTTGTTTCTGCAACTGGTCTTGCATTTACCGTCGTTTTAGTTCCGTTTGTGTTAACCGTAAGATGGTTACTTGAAAAAATTGACGTTGTAGAATACTAAAAAGGGGGATATGACAAATGAGTAAGAGAAAGAAAATTAACGACGAAGTTCCTTTTATATTAAAACACCGCACAACTGGTGAAAAAATACTTTACGCTTTCGTGTTCTTTATATTGTTTATTTGGGCGTTAACTTTTTTAATTCCTGGTGTTTGGCTTGTTATTCAATCCTTACACGATCAATGGGGTTATTACGTTGCCATAAGTTTTGACGGACCGTTTGCTATACCAGACGTTTTACATTTTGAAAATTATATTAAAACGTTTTCAATGCTTGATGCTAACGGGGTAAACTACGGCGGGATGCTTTTAAATACTTTATGGTATATGGTGCTTGCAATTTTTTACTGTCCTATATGGACCGTAATTACAAGTTACGTTTTCTCAAAGTATAAATTCCGTGGTAGAGAGTTCTTATATGCATTGATAATATTTGCAATGGTTATACCTATCGTGGGTACTGGTGGCGCAAGATATAAACTTATCGCAGATTTAAAATTATACGACAGCGGTCCACTTTACGTTTTAGCAACTGGTATAGGTGGATTTAGCGGAAGTTTCTTAATAATGTACGGTATATTTAAGAATATATCTTGGTCGTATGCGGAAGCCGTATTTATTGACGGCGGTGGACACTTTACGGCATTTTTAAGAATAATGTTGCCGCAAGCGTTACCTGCAATCAGCGTTCTATTGCTAGATAGCGCAATAGACTTATGGAACGAATCACACACGTTTATAATGTATTTACCGTCAACACCCACTATTGCAACTGGTCTTTATTACGCACAGGCAGCAATTAAGCGTTTTGGCTATCCACTCTATTACGCTGGTATAGTGATGTCGATAATACCGCCTATTGTAGTTTTTGCTATTAATAGTGACTTTATGATGAGAAGTTTGTCTATCGGCGGACTTAAAGGTTAAAAAAAAATAGTTTTTTATAAAAAATAAATTAGGAGGAAATTTTATGAAAAAACTTTTAAAAATGTTTCTTGTAGCAATCATGTGCGTTGTGTTTGCTTTGCCAACTGTTGGCTGTAAAGGGCAATCAACGTCTAACGATCCACAAACGCTTGATATTTACCTTTTATATAAAGGTTTCCAAGACGAGTGGTTGACTTCGGTGTTCGACGATTTTGAAAATGAAAGTTGGGTAAAGGATAAATATCCGAATTTAAAAATTCAATACACGTTTAACCAAGACGATGGCTTTGCGTCTCAAAAACTTCCAGGTGGAATATCCATTAATGGTTACGATCTTATGTTTGGCGTAAACCTTGACGGTTTTGCTGGAAGTAGTAGCGTTGCAGATTTAACTGATATCGTTTATAAAAAGACAGTTCCTGGTGAAAGCGTTACCGTAGAAAGCAAAATTCCGCAAGAATATAAAAATATGTTTGCGCACGAAGGAGACGGGGGAAGTAGATATTATTCTATGTGCTACGTTGAAGGCTTTTGGTCTATGTTATATAACAAAGATTTGTTAGACGGTTTTATGGGTGAAAACGTTATACCCGTAACCACTAATGAATTTTTAGCCGTTTGTCAGCAAATTAAAACTACCGGTTATGACTTTGTTGACCCCAAAAATGATAAAACTGAAAAAGTTTATACGCCTATTATGCTCGCGCACAACGGTTATTGGGATATGTCGTTCGATTCGTGGTGGTTGATGTATGAAGGCTTGCAAGGTTATGCAGACTACTTTAACGGTGTTTATGATGAAGAATTGTCGCCACAGGTTATGAGGCAAAAAGGACGTCTTCGTTCTTTACAAGTAATTGAAGATATTTTTACAAGCGGTTATGGTTACGAAAAAGCGTCTGAAAAAGACTATATTTTCGCACAAACTAACTTCTTGTCAGGTAACGGTGTATTCCACTATAACGGCTCTTATTTCGTAACTGAAATGGCTGATGCGATTAAAGCACTTGAAGATTTAGACATCCATCCAGATATTAGATATATGAAAATGCCCGTTCCTAGCGCTATCGTTGAAAGATGCGAGTTCTATACAAGTGTTGAAACAGACGGTGAAGACGTAACTGATTATGAAAGCCTTGACGCTACTAAAAAGGCAAATTACGATCAAATTCTTGCTGCTATCGTAAGAGATATTGATAATAACTTGACCTATGCGCAATCAAAAGATGCTACTAACGGTGCTGCAAAATTATATAACGTTTCAGCAAAAGACTGGGCAATTATTGCAGAATCACGTCAACTTTCGTCAATGTTTTCGGGTGGTACACAAACCGTCGTAATACCTAAATACTCACCAGCAAAAGAACTTGCAAGTGATTTCCTTGCTTATATGTATACGGATAAAATGATTAAAAACTTCGTTATGAGTAGTGGTCATACTATTCCGTCAAACATTGACTGGTCGGAAGATAGTGAAGTTTACGCTTCGCTACATCCTATCAACGTTTCTAAATTTGATATACTTAAAGGCTCGTCTAATTATAAGTATATAAAAACCCCACCAAAAACATCTTACGTATTAGGTAAAGCAGGTCTTGGTTCTCGTTCAGCGTTTACGGGTAGACTTGAAGTTCAGTTTATGTTACCGACAAGCGAAAGACAATATACCGCTGAGGATATTTATCAAATGGATATTGATTACTGGACTGATGCTGCGTGGGATCAACTTCTTAAAGGTGCAGGATATTAATTTTAATAAAACGATCGTTGCGTGTATTTATTTAAATGGTAAGTGCACGCAACGTAAAACAGAATATAAAGGAGGAATGTAATGAAAAGAATTTTAAAAAAATGCTTTTCAAAGACGATCATACTCATTTTGGCGTTAATGATGTGTTTGCCACAAATTGCTTGTAATGATAATCCAACTGTGGCAAAAGCGTCCGACGTTGAATTTTGGTCTACGTGGGCAACCGAAAAGATTTTGCGTGAACGTATGATAGATAAAGACGGTGGCGAAACTACGAAAGACCGTATTGATATGTATGATAACGTAAAAGAAACGGCAAAGATAGACGTTACCGCAGTAAAAGGTGAAGTGGAAAGCGCTCAAATTATAATGACTACAGGCGACAAAAAGGTTGCTGAGTACGAAGTTTCAGTAACCGACCTTGCTACGGTCGACGGTGAAGTTTTTGATAGTGAAAACGTTACAGTTTATCATCAAAAATATCTTTTAATCGAAGGACCAGGCGAACACTATTTGACACCAGGATACTATCCCGATGCTATTGTTCCGTTTGAAAATATTAAATGGGCGGGTGAAAATTACGTAAACGCGTATAACAATCAAGGTTTATATGTTAGTTTTGATATTCCCGAAGAACAACAAACGGGTGTTTATTACGGAACGATGAAAATAACTATCGGTGGTGAAGATAAAAACGTACCGATTACCTTATCGGTTGGTTATTCAAGTATTACCGAAGAAACGCACGCGTTAAGCGAATTTTCAACTAAATGGTATTATCACCGCGGTGAACTCGACTATACGCAAGAAATGTTTGATGCGTACAACTATAAAATGTTTGAATATCGTTGCGGTGTAGGTGAAATCATATATCAAGGTGCACAATATGGTACAACTGATGCTGAAATTCAACGCTATGCGGAAAAAGCGTGTGAATATTCAAAAGATCCAAGGTGTTGTGGTTTTGCTATTCCGCGTATAGGCACTACCATTAAGCAAGGTGATCTTTTTTCAGAAGAAATTTGTTATGAAGGCGGTAAATATTACGATTTGTGGAGTCCGGATGGTCAATATTTAAACACGAAGCGTTTTATGAAAACGCTAAAAGCATTTTTTTACGAAGGGTTAAAACAAAACGTTGACCCGTTTGAAAAGGCTTACGCTTTATCGGTTGACGAGCCTGACCTTCGTGGTTTGGAAAAAATGCCCCCGATTATATCGTATTTATTTAAGTGCTGTAAAGATAAGGTTTTGGAAGAACTTCGCGCAGATCAATCGGTTAAAACTGCTGAAAACGCTGAACTTATCGAAAAGATGTTAAATAGTTTAGAAGGCGTTCATTTGGTATGTACCAGTTCAACTTACCTTTCTTACGGTTTTGATTTAGAAACCGAAGATATGGTTTATTGCCCTGAATATCATTATCTAAATACCGAATACAATCTTGAAAGATATCGTATTGAAGAAGATAACGACCTTTGGTGGTATGGTACGCTTAATCCAGATAATCCTTATCCGACTTACCATTTAGACGACACGTTACTTTCGGCAAGATTACTTTCTTGGATGCAACGCGATTATAATATTCAAGGCAATCTTTACTGGGCTGTTAACTGTTATGCTGGCGGTACAAATGGTTCTTACGGTTACGGATTTTTAGAAGATTATTATAACGACCTTAATGGATATTACGGAAAAGGTACTTACGGCGACGGAAAACTTGTTTATCCAGGTAAAAAATATAACATCTACGGTCCTGTTATGTCGCTTCGTATGGAAGCAATAAGGGATGGACAAGAAGAACACGAATTTTGGTATTATTTACAAGAAAAATACGCAGAACTCTCTAACAAAGCAGGGATTGCATTTGACGACGAGTTGATTATGAATAAAGTAACCGAAATGTTGTATTCTGGTACTAAGGTCAACACTACTAACGAAGTTTTTGCTAATTCTAGAACGCAACTTATAGCGCTTCTCGACTTGGCAAATGCAGGTGTTGCAATAACTAACGTGCAAGAAGTTTCTGGTAATTACGTGTTTAAGATTTTTGCTGACCAAGGCGTTGTGCCTAACTTAGACGGTCTATATACGATTAACAAAGAAGAAGTTGCAGGTACTGGAAAATTATATACTGTTACCGTACAACCTGGACAGCCGTTCTCGGTACAACTTTCTATCGGCGAATACACGGCAAAATTCACACTTGACGTAGGTTCTTCTTCGGAAGTTTACGATGCAGAATATTATTATGAAAATAATATTATTACTCGTCGTATGAATACAAGTTCAAATACGCCAAACGAAAAATATAACTGGGTAGAAACACATTTGGTGGACGCTACTACGGTAAATCCTGATGCAAAGGCTGGCGAAAAGTATATGCAATTATACATGCAAAGGGGAACTGACTACTGTCCGCAAGGGTTTGACGTAAGAGACGATGAAACGCTTGGTAGAGTTAATAGATTAACGCATAAAGTTACGCTTGGTTTTTACAATGCGTGTGAAAGAAATCTTATCGTAGATATATTAGTTATGTACAAAGATCAAGCGCTATTAGTTCCATACTTAACCGACGTATTAAAACCTGGAATAAACTACTACACGCTTAACAACCTTTGGGCTGTTAACTGGACCAAGTTTAAAGGCATTAGAAAAATTTACGTTAGAATATACGAAACTGATGAATTTGGTAACTCGATAAGAAGTCCAGAACGTGACGACATTTATTTCGTGAATATGTCAGTATATCAAAAGTAAAGGGGAAAAGATATGAAAAAAATAATAACATTAATTTTAGCGTTAATTTTATGTCTTTCTTCTCTTGGATTATTTGGTTGTGCGGAAGAAAGTGGCGGAAAAGCGGTGCTACTTAGCAGTTTTGAAAACTTTGACAGGGATATACAACCTATACACGTTTTAGACGGTATGGGTGACGTGGGCGAAAACCGTGATATGCAGTTTGTAAAAGGTGGCAAAAAATCGCTTTACGCTACTCCCGTAGGATTAACGTGGGTTACTAAATTTCCGTATTTGGTAATCCCCACCACGTCAATAAATTACAACATGAATTACGGTAATTTTGAGAACGTAGAAAAAGTTACTTGTTGGGTGTATAACACTAGCGACGAAACCGAGTGGATGTCAATGGGACTAACGGGGCTTACCCGTACGCATCAATATGCGGAATCAGCGATAAGACCTAACGGTGAATATTTTGACCTTGCGCCTGGTTGGAACTTTATTGAATATTATATTTATCCTGCATATATGTCAATGCAAAGTTTTGATATAAAATCGGTGTACGGAATATTTTTTGAATTTGACCGTTCGGAAGAGATAACCGTTGCAAGTGCTATTAAGTTTTATATTGACGAAGTAAAACTTCATTACGTTAAGGGTGAAAGGAAACCTATAACCACTTTAAACTTAAATAGTGATGCTGAAAATGGGGCTTGGGAAGTATGTGATTTTGAAGACAGTATGCAAAGTTATCATTTTGCCATTCCTTATGTTATACCGTCGGCTATATGGAATCAGCCACATATAAGAACGGTCAACGCAAGCAAATACAATATAACGGCAAAAAGCGGTGTTAACGTCTTAGAATTAATTAAACGTGCAGGCACAAACAATTTTGCGTGTTGCTATATGCAAATGGAAGGCACGGCATTAAAAGAAGCATTTAAGAATATCGGTCAAGATTTAATTGATAATCCAAGTAATTACGTTTTGAAATTTGATATTTATAACACATCTGACGTGGTTGACGGAATTACTATTGAATTATTTTCAGACAGAAGTTACGACGAAACGCTTAATAGCGAAAATGCTCAAACAGGAACGTATTTTAGTTCGGGAACGAAAGTTAACCCTGGCGAGTGGTATACTTACGAGAAAAATATCGGAGCAATAGATAACAATATTAAAAACCGTGCAGCAGGTAGTTCTTCAACGACCGACGACGATAAAACGCCCGTACTATTCTCACAACATCCTGGCGGAATAACTTTCTCTTGGGCGGCGTTTAGAACGAGTAGCAATATGGAAGATAGAGTAATCTTGATTGATAATTTTAGGATAGAAAAGGTTAGTTAAGGGGGGATAAAATGAAAAAATTAATTAAAAGTTTAGTTTGCTTCGTTTTGCTTTTCTCTCTTATGTGCGGAACGCTTTCGGGGTGTGGCGCAAAACTTGTAGACTGGAACAATCAAACGATAGAAGTTACTTACGGAAGTATTTATAGGTTAGAAACTACTGCTTTTGATGCGGATGGCAAAGAATACGCAGTAACCGCAACCGTAAAGACTAAAAATGGTGAAGCGATTTTTGTCAGCGGAAATAAGTTTACGGCAACCGATAAAGGTGGCTACGTTATAACTTATAAGGTAGATGTTAAAGGTAACGTGCAAACCAAAAAGGTTACGGTAAACGTAGTTCCTGGCGAAGCGGTAATTACTTACAGTAGAGGACTAAAAGCAGTTTATACCACTTGGCCTTGTGATATACCTACGGTAACCGCTTACGACTATTACGACGGAGAAGTTAGTCAAAACTTAACGCTAAAAATATTCAAAAAAGACGTTGGTGGCGATATTGATTTGAATTATGACGGTAGCGGTCAGTTTACTTTTACTGAAGCAGGCGAATATTATCTTCGCGCAAGCGTAACGAACCAAGCAAATATTACGAAAGTTTTAGATAAGCCTTTTACCGTAACTGACGCTTCAACTCTAACCGATACTATTTGGAAAGTAACCGAAGACAATTTGTCAAGTAATATGGCGTTCATTTCTGCAGACAAACTTGAAGGTAAAATAGAAGGTGAGTATAAGGGTAACGCAATGACGCGATTATGCTACGGTTCGCTTAATAATTCTATAATTTATTCACTTGGTAATCGTGATTTGTCAAGATATACTTACGTTCAATGTTGGGTAGCGGTTGACAAAATGACCGACGAAACGGCAAGAGATGATTTCTACTTTATCTTTGCAAGAAAATCAGACAACGCTTTGTTTGGAAAAACGTTAGATAGTAGTGCGCTTACCGTAAACAAAGAAACTTCGGGTAAATGGATAAAATATCTAATCCCGATAGCGGAATTTGAAGCGCTTGCAAGGGGCAAAGACCAAGTACAACTTATACAAACGCGCGCTAATGGATTTATAACTAGACCGAGCTTTTATATCGGCGACATTACGTTAATTCCAGACGCAAACGATCCAACGTACGATATGGTCGGAACGGATAAAGTTTGGGGCAACGAATAGATAAAAGTAACTATTAACCGCAAGGTTATTGTTAATAAAAAATTTTTTTAGGAGGTAACATCATGGCAAAGACAATCGGTGATAAAATTTATGAATCACCACAACTAAACGTATTATCTCTTAACAGGGAAGACGTTTTAAGCACTAGTCCGCTCGGCAGTCAAAACGATATGATTGACGGTAGTGGCGACAAAACTTGGGGAGGGTTAGAATAATGACTAAAAAGAGTAAATTAACGTTATTTTTAACGTTTGTAATGGCAGCAATGCTTATGCTTACCGTTGGTTTCGGCTTAATGCAACCGACCGAAAAAGTTATGGCAAGCACTTCTGTTTTTGAAATGGAAAACGGCGCAAGCGTTCGTCTTGTTGAAGGCTCGTCTGGTATCCGTTTTAGGGTAAAAATGGATGAAGAAACAAAAAACAAAGTTGAAGCGTCAAGTGATGCCGGTATGCTTATTTTCCCGCAAAAGTATTTAACGGCTGAAGTTGTTAGTGCTGGAGAGTTTATGGACAAAAAAGTTCAAGACGACAACAGCGTCGATAATACTAAACTTGGTCTTTACGACTATATTGACGTAGATAACGGTAGCGAAGGTATGACCGTATATCAAACGGCTGACGGTTGGTATGCAAACGGTTGTATAACTGGTATTTTACCCGCTAACTACGGCCTTGATTTTGCAGCAATTGCATATTATTTCGACGGTACTGATTACGTTTACGCTTCTTTTGACGCTGATTTTGGTAGGTCAATTACGCAAGTATTGTCAACTACTTACCTTAAAGACGGCGCAACGTACGGCGAAGCAATTGACGCTGTTTACGGCGACTGGTTCGGTACGCAAGCTAATCCTATCCAAATCAATAATAAAGAAGACTTTAACGCTTTTGCTCAAGGTATAGCCGACGTTAACACTTACGAAGGTAAATACGTTAATATCGAACAAAATATTGACCTTGGCGAAGGCGACGGCTCTGACGTAACGTCTATTCCTGCAACTTTTGCTGGTACGCTTACCGCAAGTGAAAACGTAAAGATTACTTATAAATCAACCACTAACTATTACGTTCCTGTTGCTGAAACTTACACTTTAACCAAAGGCATTTACGACTGCGACTTTGATATCAGCGCAAATATGTATACTGATAAAGTGATTAGGGTAAGCCGTGTATCGGGTGGCGCTAATCCTACAGGAATACCTGCTACAAATACTTATGAAACCTATCAAAAGGAATATTTTGACGATATAGTAACTGACAACAATATAACCAGCGCAAAAGGTTATGAAAAAGCATATACTAATTATTTCTTTGCTTTGAATTTAGGTTTTGACCTTGAAAGCATTGCTGGG
>JAFVTK010000065.1 GCA_017503265.1 Clostridia bacterium
GCTTTTTATAGTTTTTTATTTTTTGCGTAATTTCTTACCAACCCATAGAACGACAAGAACGTTGAGAACAATCATTACACTTGTCAATACCATAGACGAAACGGAAACAGCATTGTCGCCGTTAGAACCGTTTTTACCAGTTGCATTTACGCCGAGTGAAGTCCAAGTTTTGCCTTCGTCGTAAGAAACTTCCCATTGATTAGTTTGCTCGTTGATACGAACTTGCGGTGTTACACCGTCTGCACCGTCAGCGCCATCCGCACCGTCTTTGCCGTCTGCACCATCAGCACCGTTTGCGCCAGGTTTACCGTCAGCACCAGGCTTTCCGTCAACACCGTTAACGCCGTCTTTTCCGTCCGCGCCGTTTTCACCGGTTACTTTACCAAGGTTATCTACTTTTCCGTCGGTATAAGTAATTACTAGTTCACCTTTTGCGTTAATTTCAATTTTTTCAACGCCTACACCGTCTTTACCGTTTGTGCCATCTACTCCGTCTTTACCGTCTTCGCCGTCAGCACCAGGCTTTCCATCAACACCATTAGTACCGTCTTTCCCATCTTCGCCATCTGTGCCGTTAACTACGGTAAAGTCGTAATAAGTACCGTCAGTCAAATGAACTCTGTAAGTAGTAACGTTGTTTTCCGTTCCTAAATTTTCAACTTCCTTAACCGAAACTACTGCCAAATATTCAGTTTTAACACCGTTAATTACCCAGTATCCGTCATTGCTTACAGCAAATTCAGGCGCTAAATAAGTGTTGGTTGCTCCTTCAATAGTATTGACGTCTACGTTATTATCAGAAACGTTCATACCGTCTGATTGTACGGGTGCGCTCGTTCCACGGTGTCCACCAGTCAAAGCACCAGCCGAAACCGTTACGTTGTTTTCGTTTAAGAAAGTAAGGTTTTCAACGCTAGCACCAGTAAGTGAACCACCAGCATAATTACCAGAAGTCAAACCAACGATACCACCCATAGCCATTGAACTTGCATTATCATTAGCATAGTCTTCGGTAGCGGTAGTTTTAATAACTACGTTGTTTACTGCGCAATTTACTATATTGTTATCTTGGAACGCGCTACCAGCGATACCACCGATTTTACGAGTACCAGATATAGTAACGTTTTCAACGGTACAATCGCTTAAAAGCATTGTGCCTTCACCACGGAAACCTACGATACCGCCTACGTTATCACCTTCTAAATCACTAACTAGGTAAGTCGCTTCTATAACGTTAGTATTGTTCGTAGCACCAAACGTGGATATTTGAGAACCTTTAACCGTACAGTTTACAATTTTAGCGTAAGAATCACCTACGATACCGCCAACCTTGTAATTACCGATTATAGATATAACACCACTAACGTGACAGTTTTCAATTACACCAGTTTTAACACCGCCAGCAATACCACCAACGTACGCTTTACCTACAACGGAAACGTTTTCAATTTTTACGTTTTTAATCGTTGCGTTTTCAGCATAACCGAATAAACCTGCGTAATCAACGTCTTTTTGGTCAATAACAAGATTGCTTATAGTATAATTTTGTCCGTCAAAAATTCCTTTGAAGGGATTGTCTTTTGAACCGATTACAACGCTACCGTTTTCCATATCGATATTTGCGCCGATATATATAGTTTTACCTTCAAAAGTAAATCCACTATTTACTCTATTCGCAAAATCTTTAAGATCGCTTGAAGCAGTAATAACACAATCAAGTTTTACGTCATCAACAGTTATTTCGGAAGATATTTTATCAACTTCTTCAAATAACTCGGTTACGGCTCTACCGTCAGTTACCGTTGAATTGTCAACGGTTACGCTTGCTTGCGTACTATCGTTAACGTCAATAGCCATTTCAGGATTAAAAGTACAACCGTCAATGCTAGCGTCTTGATAAAATCTTATGTAATTGTAATATCCTTTTTCAAAAGTAGTGCCTTCAAAAGAAACGTTTTCAATCGCGTTACCGAAACTGGTCCAACCGGTTATCGTACAATTTTTAATTATAACGTTACCTACGCCGTTGCCAGCATCAAAATGAATACCGTAAGTAGACCCAGTAACTACACAATTTTCAAATATTACGTCTCCGTCGTTAGCATAGCAATAACGAGCCCCGTTTCCACCAGTAAGGTTACAATCTTCTATTTTTCCGTTACCATTAATAACAAAAGCAGTATCGTTACCTGCGTTAACGTTGATATTCTTTATTAAAATACCTTTTGCAGAAACACCGAATTTATTATTGATAGTAACTTCACCAGAACCGATAATAGTTACGTTGTCGGGGAACGAATAACTTGTTTTAGTAGTATATTCGCCTTCATAAATCGTCAACGTTTCATCTGATTTTAAACGGCTAAGCGCTTCGTTAATATCATCATACATATTGACAATCTTGCCGTCTTTGTCAGTAATAATGTTTGGTGCGGCTTTAACGTTGGCAACGTCCCACCATTTAAGAGCATTATATCCGTCAGATCCGTTTAATTGAACGTCCGTGGTTTCCGAAACTTTAACCTCGTCAACGTAAAGTTCAACTTTGTCGGGTACTACGTTCCAAACGCGCGAATTTTCTTCCCAAACGGTAGTCCAGTACTCGTCAGTACTTTCAGCAGAATAAATATTCCAAGTAAGAAGATCCATTTCGCCGTCTATAATATTATCAACGTTGTTCAAAGACGAATTTGCTAAAAGTTTTTCATCCGAATAAAGTTTCAAAACGACGCTGTTTTGAGCGTTTACGCTACTTACTTCACCCCATACCCCGTTTTTGCTAACGTAAGCAGTACCAAGTTTACCTGCTTTAACGCGGTTAAATTCATAACCGTTAGTATTAACGGTAGCACCACCAGGAATTACAACGTCTTCTGCCGCGTACATTAACGCCACTTTACTATCGTTTTTAACTGCTTTTTCATTAACTGCATCAGTAAGCGTAGTGTAAATCTTGCCATCTACTAATACACCGCAAGACACCATTTCTTTGTTAATTTCAGCATAACAAGGAATATTTTCAATATCAGCAGTAACGGTCGTACCGTTCGGATTACCGTCTGCGTCAAGTTCAAATATACCCGTGGTTTGTGAGTAAGTATTTTTTTCAAGCGTTACACTTTCACCGTAAGTTAAAACGATTGCGGGTTTTTGTGTTACACTTTCAGTAAATACCGTATTAGTAATAATAACTTCGTTATCAATCACTCCGCCAGTAGCTGCGCTTTCGCTATACATCTTAACGCCACGCACGCCCGTAAATTCACTATTCTCAACGGTTACGGTGGTGTTTGCGTAAACCCAAAGGCTATATTTGCCACTCGTTTTGTTTGCAAATTCACAATCCGTATAAGTTACGGGGCAACCTTGCGCGCAAGCGCCGTTGGGGAATACACAGTTATTATAGTTAACTGCCGCTACCCTATAAACGGTAAAATATACGTTCATAAAGCCTGCGTCGCCAGCAAAATCCCCTGCTGGTTTAGAAAGAATTAAATCCTTAAAGTTAACCGTCGGCGCGTTTTCAGTACCGCTACCACTTATGTAGCCGTTAGAACCGTTACGCGTAATAGATATTTGCGCGTCAACAGTTTTACCTACAAAGTTAATAACGTCAAGAGCGTCATTTAAATTTGCGGTGCTTGCGGTATACTCTACCTTGCCTGAGATTTCAATGGTAACTTCACCACCTACTTCATTAGCCTTATTAATTGCTTCATCAAACGTGTAAGTTTCTCCGTTGATAACCGCGATACCGATTGCTTGTTCGTCTGCAATCGCGTTGTTGTTTATTGCGCCAGTAAACCCAAATCCAAAAATGGATATGAGAAACGCCATAAACAAAGTAAAAATTGTCAAACTTTTTGTTTTACTGTTCAAAGCAAAACCCTCCTATAAAAATAAATTCTCATTATTTTCCATCATATATTTATATTAATGGATAAAATAACCACCATTAATAAGTACTGACAATTATACCCCCCTACTATCAATATGTCAAGTATTTTTATTTAAAATGGCGAATTTTGTAAAATATTAATTTATATCAACTTTTTCTTATTTGTCATAATCGTCTTTTTTATCGTTTTCTTTTTTTATTATATCGTTTTCGCATATAGGGCAAATAAGTCTACCTTCTGGTATAGGCGCACCACATACTATGCAATAACAACAATTATCGTAATAATCATCCATATTTAAGCCCGTAACTCCTGTATTTTTTACGATTATACATCATTTTGTGATGTATGTCAAGCCATTTAGTGGTGTATTTATATAAAATTATTAGACAATATAAATTATGAAGTAAGGGTAAAATAATGAGTAATTTAAAGTATGAATTAGGGAAAAAACTAAAAGAAGCGCGGAAAAACGCAGGGTTTACGCAAAAAAAAGTTGCTGAAAAATTATTTATGACGCAACAACAGTACAGTCGATTTGAAAATGGTGTTTTTGAACTCAATTATGAGCAACTTGCTTTCTTATGTAATCTTTACGACGTTTCGGCGGATTATCTTTTAGGGCTTACGGAATTTTGAAAGTTATTTAATCCAAAAAACAATTTAAAGTAAAAAAAGAACCTTGTCAAACAAGGTTCTTTTTATCGTTTAGAAAAATTATTTCTTCATTTGTGCTTCTACTTCAGCAGCAAAGTCGTCGTTTCTCTTTTCCAAACCTTCGCCCATTTCAAAACGAGTAAAGCGTTTAATAGAAAGAGTTTTGCCCATCTTATCGCCAGCACTCTTAACAAGTTTTTCGATAGTCATTGAGGGGTCTTTAACGAACGCTTGATTGAGTAAGCAGAATTCGTCGTAATATTTTTTAACTCTACCTTCAACCATTCTGTCAACGATAGCGGCAGGTTTGCCTTCGTTGAGCGCTTGCGCTTTAAGAATTTCTTTTTCGTGATCCAAAACTTCCGCAGGAACTTCTGATGCGTTCAAATACAAGGGTTTTGCAGCAGCGATTTGAAGAGCAACGTCGTGCGCAAGTTCACGAGCGCCGTTGCAAGTGCAACCTTCAACTTCTACCAAAACGCCAACCTTACCACCCATGTGGATATAACTTTCAATTACACCGTTTGCGGTTTCATATTTTGCGAAACGACGGATAGCGATTTTTTCACCGATTTTTGCAGTTGCTGCAATAGTTTCTTCTGATTTAGCAGCAATAAGCGCATCAGCATCAGCAACGTCGTTTGCTACAACGTAATCAACAACGCTGTTAACGAATTCTTTATATTGATCACCCTTTGCAACGAAGTCGGTTTCACAGTTAACTTCAACGAGAGCGCCTACGTTACCTTCGATTTTAGCAGCAACGATACCCTCTGCGGCAATTCTTGATGCCTTTTTAGCAGCGGTAGCAATACCTTTTTCTCTCAAATAGTCAACAGCCTTTTCCATATCGCCGTCGGTTTCGGTGAGCGCCTTTTTGCAATCTGCAACGCCCGCACCAGTCTTTTTACGGAGATCCATTACGTCTTTATTAGTAAACATTATTAATATACCCCCAAAAATTATTCAGCCTTCGCTTCTTCTTTTTCAGCCGCTTCCATAGTTACGGCTTCTTCGGTTGCTTCTTCAACAACTTCGTATTGTTCACCTTGGTTTGCTTCGATAACTGCATTAGCGATAACAGATGCGATAAGTTTAACCGCTCTGATAGCGTCGTCGTTACCAGGGATAACGTGATCGATAAGATCAGGATCACAGTTAGTATCGGTGATTGCTACGATAGGAATATTGAGTTTCTTTGCTTCTAAAACGGCAATGTCTTCTTGTGAAGGGTCTACGATAAACATAAGACCAGGAAGAGTTCTCATTTCCCTAATACCGCCAAGGTTGGTTTGAAGTTTATCCCTTTCTGCTTTAAGTCCGATAACTTCTTTCTTGGGGAGAAGGTCGAATTCACCCATCTTTTCCATATTGTCGAGTTTGTTAAGTCTTTCAACTCTCGATCTAATGGTTTTGAAGTTGGTGAGCGTGCCGCCGAGCCATCTTGAATTGATGTAGTATTGACCACATCTTTCTGCTTCTTCTTTAATTGCGTCTTGCGCTTGTTTCTTGGTTCCTACGAAAAGTACGCTTTTGCCTTGTTTAACGGTTTCAACAACGAAAGGATAAACGTCTTTTTCAATAAGTTCAACCGTTTGTTCAAGGTTGATAATATGAATACCGTTTCTTTCGCCGTAGATGTACTTTTTCATCTTCGGATTCCAACGTCTGGTCTGGTGACCAAAGTGAACTCCCGTTTCAAGGAGTTGTTTCATAGTGATAACTGCCATAATAAAATACCTCCGTTCTGCCTCCCCGCCGCCATAAATTTTGAAGTTACATCCCCGACTAGAAAATTTTATTTTCGGGAACACGAAAACCCCACGCGCGCACGGGTGCGAATTTTTTGCTTGTATATTCTAACACAAAAGAA
>JAFVTK010000005.1 GCA_017503265.1 Clostridia bacterium
AATTAGCGTTGAAGAAGCGCAAGAAATTAAGAAGAGTTATAAGGCAGGCGACGTTATCACTACTGAAATTATCTCTAAAAACTTCGGTAGAATTGCAGCGCAAACCGCTAAACAAATTCTTATGCAAAAACTTCGTGAAATTGAACGTGAAAACACCGTTAGTGAGTTTGAAGATAAAGAAGGCGAACTTATGGCTTGTACGGTAAGACGTATTGAAGACGGAAACGTTTACGTTGAAATCGGCGGAAACCAAATCGAAGGCGTACTTTTACCCAAAGACCAAGTTCCCGGTGAAAAATATGAACTTAACCAAAAACTCAACGTTTACGTTAAGCGCGTTAAGAATAGCGGTAAGATGGCTCAAATCGTAGTTTCAAGAACGGCTACTGGTTTGGTTAAACGTCTTTTTGAAAACGAAGTTCCTGAAATTAAGCAAGGCTTGGTAGTGGTTAAAGGCATTGCGCGCGACGCAGGTCAAAGGACTAAAATTGCAATCACTAGCGAAGACCCGATGATTGATGCAGTCGGCGCTTGCGTTGGTAACAAAGGCGCAAGGGTTAATGCGATTGTTGCAGAACTCGGCGGTGAAAAAATCGATATTATACAATGGAGTGAAAATCCGTTAGAATATATTTCAAGGGCGTTGTCCCCTGCACGCGTAATAAAAGTCGTTGAAACGGGTGAAGAAAGCGCAGTTGCAATCGTACCTGACGATAAACTTTCGCTTGCAATCGGCAGAAGCGGTCAAAACGCAAGACTTGCAGTCCGCCTTACTGGTTGGAAGATTGACGTTAAGAGTGAAAGCACGGCTATTTCCGAACTCGGTGAAGTTAGTGCGGAAGCAGACGGAGACGTTTAATAATTTTCGGAGAATATAATGGAAAAGAAAGTACCTATGCGTACCTGCATTGCTTGCAGGAGCGAGAAAAATAAGCGAGAACTTATTCGCGTGGTTAAGTCGGGTGATGAAATTAAACTCGATTTAACGGGTAGGGCGAACGGCAGAGGGGCTTACGTTTGCAACGATAAAGAGTGTATTGCAAAGTTAAAAAAAGGCAAACTCTTAAACCGCGCGTTTTCCTGCCAGGTGTCGGACGAAGTTTACGACGCAATTACGGAGGAGTTCCTTGGACAAGAAAAGTAAGGTTGAAACCTTTATCGGGTTTGCAATGCGGACGGGTAATTTCCGTATAGGGACTAACGCCGCGGCGACGTTAAAGCGTGCTGAACTAGTTATAGTTTGTAATTCGGCAAGTGAGAACACTAAAAAGGAAGCAGATAAACTTGCAAGAAAGTTCCGTTGCCCGATAATTGAACCAAAAGTAAAAACGCTTGAAGAACTTACGCATAGGGAAAACGCAAAAGTTATGGCGATAGCGGATAAGTCGCTGTCGAAAGCGATTTTAAGTAATTCGGAAGAAGATTTTATTGCGAGAAATTAGGAGAATTCAAATGGCTGAAAAGAAAGAAATGCGCATCGAGAATATTAAAAAGGCTAGTGAAATTTTAAAAGACGGAAAACTTGACGAACTCGTTAAGAGTGCGGGCAAGTTTGAAAGTGATATAAAAAACGTTAAGACCGCTTTGGAAGAAAAGTTAAAGGCACTTACTGCGGCAAGAAAGGAAAGGGAAGCGGGGGAAGCAGAAAAGCAAACCGTTACTCAATCTGCGCCCGAAGTCAAGGAAGAAAAAGCGGAAAAACAAGTTGCCGTAGAACCTGAAAAAATCGTAAAGGCAGAAAATAAACCCGAAGAAAAACCCGCTGAAACCGTAGTTAAAGAAGCACCTGCGGAAGAAGTTAAGGTTGAAGAAAAGGAAGAAGTTAAACCCGAAGTTAAAGCAGAAGAAAAGACGGAAACGGAAAAGCGCAACGAATTCGTTCCACCTGCAAGACCTTCGTTTATAGTTAGGCGTGAAGGACCTATTCAACGCCCCGAGCGTACTGAAAGACCGCGCAATGAGAACGGCGAACGCCGTCCGCGTGCTGAATTCCGTCCGCAAGGCGAAAGGCGCGACGGTGCTAAACCTCAACAAGGTCAAGGCGGATTTAATCGCGCAAAACCCGACTTTAACAATCGCCCGACGGCAAAGAAACCGCAAGGTGGCACTTACGTTGCTCCGCCCATTATACCTACTACCAACGATAAGAGAAATTTTAGTAAGAAAAAGCAGGGTGGGGATAAACAATACGAAGAAAAGCATACTATAAATAAACGCGCACTTATCAAAAATCAAGTTGATATTGACGATTTTGATGAAAATAAGAGCGGATATAGAAAATTCCGCCCCGTTAAAAAGGCAAAAGAACGCGCGGAAAGTACGGTTATTAAGATTGAAAAGGCAGTTATTAACACCGAAATTATTCCATTAAAAGTATTGAGTGAAAAAATCGGTATAACCGCTGCGGAAATAACCAAGCGTTTATTTAAAGAAGGAATAATGAAGACGATAAACGACTCTATCGATTTTGATACGGCGGCGTTTATTGCAGACGATATCGGCGTAGAACTCGAATTAAAACTCGATAAGACCGCCGAAGACGTTTTGAGCGAAGGCTTTGATAGCGAAGCGGATGATGCAGGTAAACTCGTTAAACGTCCGCCGGTAGTTACCGTTATGGGACACGTTGACCACGGTAAAACTTCGCTTCTTGACAGAATTAGAAAGACTAACGTTACCGCAGGCGAAGCAGGCGGAATTACCCAACATATCGGTGCTTATCAAGTTACGGTTTCAGGCGAAACTATCACCTTCCTTGATACGCCTGGACACGCAGCGTTTACCGCTATGCGTGCGCGCGGTGCGCAAGCAACCGATATTGCAGTTTTAGTAGTTGCTGCCGACGACGGTATTATGCCACAAACGGTTGAAGCAATAAACCACGCAAAAGCGGCTGACGTTCCGATACTCGTTGCGGTTAATAAAATTGATAAACCCGAATCGAATATTGAAAGGGTTAAAACTCAACTTACCGAACACGGACTTCTTCCCGAAGAGTGGGGTGGGGACGCAATACTTTGCCCCGTTTCGGCTAAAACCGGTGAGGGTTTTGACAACCTTTTAGAAAACATTAACCTTCTTGCAGAAATTAAAGACCTTAAAGCAAATCCCGACAGGAAAGCAAAGGGTGTTGTTATAGAAGCAAAACTCGACCAAAGCAAAGGACCTATTGCAACTATTTTAGTTCAGAACGGAACACTTCGCGTTTCAGACAGCGTAGTCGTTGGTACGGTTACTGGTAAAATTAGGGCAATGGTTGACGATAAAGGTCGTCGTGTAACTTCGGCTGGTCCGTCAACGCCTGTTTCTATTATGGGGCTTGACGAAGTTCCTAATTCAGGCGATATTTTGTTTGCGGTTGACGAAAAACTCACCAAGATGGTTGCCGAAGAAAGAAGGAATAAAGAAAAAGAAAATATGCTTAAAGCGTCGCAAAAAGTTACGCTTGACGACGTATTTAATAAGATTGCCGAAGGCGAAATGAAAGTATTGCCTATTATCGTTAAAGCGGACGTACAAGGCTCGGTTGAAGCGGTTAAATCTTCGCTTGAAAAACTTTCTAACGCCGAAGTTAAAGTTAACGTTATACACGCGGCGGCAGGCGCTATTAAAGAGTCTGATATTATGCTTGCTGAATCTTCAAATGCAATCATTATCGGCTTTAACGTCCGCCCCGATTCAAATGCAAAACAAATTGCTGAAAGAAGCGGTGTAGATATTAAACTTTATAGAGTTATTTACGAAGCAATCGAAGACGTAGAACGCGCGCTTAAAGGTATGCTTGCGCCCAAGTTTACAGAAATTTATATGGGTAAAGCAGAAGTTAGGGAAGTGTTTAAGATTTCCGGCGTAGGTCAAGTCGCTGGTTGTTACGTTACCGAAGGTAAGATTATTAGAAACGGAAAACTCCGTATTTACCGCGACGACGTTATGATTTGTGAAGGAAACGTATTGCAATTAAAGAGATTTAAAGACGACGTAAAAGAAGTTGCGCAAGGCTTTGAGTGCGGTATGTCTATTGAGAAGTTTAACGATATAAAAGTCGGCGACTTCATTGAAAGTTATCAGGTAGAAGAGAATAAAGAATAATGAGAAGAACTTCTAAAATCAGCAGAAACGACAGATTAAACGGCGAATTTCAGAAGGAAATTTACGAAATTATTTCAAGACGGCTTAAAAATCCACTCGTTACCGAAATGTTTTCAGTACTTCGGGTGGATAGCAGTCGTGATTTATCGTACGCAAAAGTGTATATAAGCGTATATTCCAAGGACGAAGCGAAAAAGACTGCTACGTTTAACGCAATCGCAGCCGACGCAAAAAAAATTCGCTTTGAACTCGCAAAGGTTATTCGCGCGCGTACCGTACCCGAACTTCATTTCGTATTAGACGACTCTATGGAGTACGGCGACAAAATGGATAAATTATTTAAGAGTATTAACGAAGGAGAAAAACGTGATTAGTTTACGCGAACTTGCCGATAAAATTAAAGGCGAAGAAAGCGTCGCGCTGTTCTGCCACGTCCGCCCTGACGGTGATACTATCGGGTCGGCGTTAGGACTTAAACTTGCACTTGAAACTCTCGGCATTAAAGCGGACGTCTTTTGCGACGACCCCGTTCCGTCGAGATTTTCTTTTTTAAATGAAGCGGCGTATATTAAAAATGAGATAAGCGATAATTATTCGGCTTTTATAGCCATTGATTGCGCGGATATACAAAGGCTTGGCAGTTTTGCGGAAAAGTTTTTGGCGCACAAAAATAATTACGTTATAGACCACCATATTTCAAACGACCGATTTGCGAAAATTAGTTACGTTTTTGATAACGCAAGTAATTGTGAAAACGTTTTGGCGCTAATTGAGTTGTTAGGCGCGCCTATTAGCGTCGATATGGCAAACCTACTTGCAATGGGGATAATGACCGATACTGGCAATTTCCACCATAAAAACGTAACGGCACAAACGCTCTATTCGGCTAGTAAACTAGTTGAAAAAGGCGCAGACCTTAATAAAATTTATTACCATATGTTTTCCGCGCAGAGTAAAGAAAGGGCAAAACTTTTCGGGAAAACTATGGATAAGATTAGATATTTTTTTGGCGGACGGTTTGCGGTTGCTACCGTTAGATTAACTGATTTTGAAGTGACAAATGCAAGACAAGATGAAACCGAAGGCTTTATTGATTTCGTTATGGGCATAATCGGCGTTGAAGTGGGCGCTTGCATTATGGAGATTAAACCGAATAAATTTAAAATCAGTTTCCGCTCTAAAAATGCAGACGTTAACGCGGTGGC
>JAFVTK010000066.1 GCA_017503265.1 Clostridia bacterium
CCAAACGTTGGAAAGACGTAATCGAGATATTGTCCGACTTGAATATAGTTTCTTCCAAAACGGGAAAGGTCTTTTACGATTATCGTATTGATTATCCCGTTTTTTGCATCGTCTAATAACTTTTGTACGCCCGGTCTTTCAAACGTAGTTCCCGATATTCCGTCGTCAATGTAAACGTCGTGCAAAGTCCAACCTTTTTCGTTAACGTACTTGGTTAAAATTAAGCGTTGGTTTTCTATACTCGTTGATTCCGAGTCTTGTCCGTCGTCACGTGACAGTCTTGCATAAATTCCTACTATGTAATTTTTATTTTGCTTAGGTTTCATTTTTACCTCCCAAACCCAAGCGAGCAATATTCACTTGGCAGTAGTATATCATAATTCCTCCTTATTTTCAAGCGTTTCTGCATAGGCTTTATCCATTGCTACACGCTGTATTACTGTATTTATATCTTTTCCTCCAAGATAAAAACTCTGCACGAGATATTTTTTATCTTTCACCTTTCTTACTGCGGTAGTGGAAGGTGCGGAAAGATAAGTATTGGTGTTGTGTTCTTGTTTAATAATTATTTACCCCCTGTAATTAGTTTTTTAATGATATTTAGTTTTCATAATTTTTTCTCCTTTTAATGCTTTTTGCATTCACGGACCGCTTTATTACGGTTTTTCTTTTTACAAGCAATGAATCTTTTTCAATCCTTATCTAATATATTTTCATCTTTATAGGACGCACGTTCATTCGCTTTTTTTCTTAGTATTGAGTTGTTGTTTGTTCGAAATAGGCATAGGCAAAATTCGGGTTTCCCGATTGTTTGAAAAGGTCAAAAGCGCCATTTTGGCAATTCTCTTTACCTGCTTTGAAAAAGCGGTAGAATTGCAACAAAATAATTTTTTAAGCGGTTTTCTTAACCTGCTTAGGATTTTGATATTTTCCGCTTTAATTTTTAGTCATTATTTTGCCTCGCAGAGCCCACCACTTTCAAAGGAAAGTGTAGTGGGCTACACTTATGCCGCCTATAAGTTTTTGCTTACCGTTATGGTGGTCGTATTCTCATTATGTTGTCCTCCTTGTGAGTATGATAAAAGCCCGCAACGTTTCCGTTACAGGCTTTCTCATTTCTCTATTTAGTTGAGAGTTTTGCCCTCTCACTTATATAAGGACACACCTTGCCGTAAATTATGCAAGGATTTTTGAAAAGTTAAAAATTATTTTCTTTTTAAGGATTCTAATCTTTCTCGTTCTTTCTTTGGCAAACTCTTAATTGCCTTTTCAAGTTGTTCAGATATAGGGGTTGTATTATCTTCCTTAACCACGAAGAAGCCCAACTCTTTTTTAGCATAGGCTAAATTTTTCTTTGAGCATTTGCTTTCCAAGTAAGGTAAAAAGGTGTTCTTAAAGTATTCCATAGGCGTCGTGTTTGCCTTCTTTGCGATTGCTTTAAGTTCTTTAATAAAGCGGTTATGTTTACGTGCTTTCGGTTTTGGGAACAGTTTTTGCCGTTGTTCTATTTCTTTTTGTAGGTGTAAATATAACCATTGATATTCCAACGGCAAGTCAGTCATAAACTGCATAAAATATCCACGTGCAGATAAGTCTTGTAAAGAAAACATTTCCGTATAGATATTTCGGTTTGAATAATCTTCTAATTTGTATCGCACTAAAAACTTTATGCTATACCGATACAATTCGCTTTCAGTATAAAACCATAAACGGATTCTTTCATCTTCTTCGGGTAATAAGTTAGAAAGAAAATCTTCCATAGCAACGTTTTCTAAATGTTCTAATTTGCCCGTTCTTCGATAGTAGTCGTAGGTGTAATCTACCTTTAACGTAGTCTCATCACGAGTGCCGTCGTCTAACTTTGCTGTATAAATAATTTCGTCAAGTTCTTTTAATATTCGGCTTACTTGATATTGCTCCAAGTTTAATTGTTCGGCGATTTCTTCTTGTGTAAAGTCTTGTATGTATGAAAGCGTATAAATATCTTGTTGTTCTTCGGTTAATTCCATTAAAATGTTTTGCAAGTCCAACCTTTCGCAAGTGTTTGCTTCGGTATAAAAACTTTCCGTATCGGCTTGGTATTCCATCGGGTCAGCTTCATCGCCGTCTTCGTCTTGATAGATAGGGAAACGCGCAAAATATCTATCGTCGTAATGCTTTAGGTTGCTTCTATATAGCCGTTTGTTGAATAGATATAATTCTTTCCATTGCTCAACTGTTATTTCCGTTTTCACAATGCCGCCGTCTATCTTTTGAAAATAATAAACCATACCTTCCGTTTTTGCTCGTTTCGGAAAGCGGTTTAAGTAATATTCTTCATTTTCTTGATAGCACATCACGTCTTTTGCGTGGAGTTGAACGCGTTTCTTCATTCTATTACACCTTGACGTTATTATATCATAGTAAATATGACAATTTATGTCATAATTATATAAATTTTCGCTAAAAATAGCAACTGCCAATTGTCCAAGTATTGGGACACCTTGCTATAAATTGCAAAAAAATATACGCCGGAACAAAAAACACGGCGTATATTATAAACGTTGACTTTAGAGTAAGGTTAAAAAACTTGAACATAAAAGCCGAAGTTGTTTGGCTTTTACCATTGCTAATTGTTTTTGTCAATTAAATTCATAAGCGGATATTTAAGGAAAAATTCTTTATCTTTTGGCTCCATTTCGTTTAAATATTTTTCTATTTCAATCTTTGATTCTAACAATAAGTGCTATTGAGAGGAACATATGAGATTTATCAGCAGATACGATGAGGACATAATGGAGCTGTACGACGAAGATCCGCAGGACGGAACGTACTACCGAGGAAAAGAATCGGATGAATTCTACGATCCCAATGCTCCATTCGGTTATGACCGAGATGAACGGCATGAAGAAAGAAAAAAGCACGCCGCTTTATACATTACGGCACATAAGGAGCTTTTGCAGAACGCCGACTACCTCAAGGCGTACAACCGTATTCTCGACGAATATGCGCGAGAGTACGCCTATGTCATACTTGAAAAGCCGATAACCGTCGTCAGCGATCAGGAACGTGAAAACGAGCGTTTTATTCTTGAAACCTTCATCAGCGATATCAGCAAAAAGAAGATGGAAAGCTACAAGGCAGATGCGGAATACATCGTCGAGTGGGTGAAATCGGGCAAAAATCTCATAGTTTACATTTAACGAAAAAGGGATAGGTGAAAAATCCGATGCCAATTTTTTGACACGAATCCTCACAAATGAGTCAAAACACCTTGATTTATTCACATTTTTATGCTATAATAATATAATCAATTATTTACAATGCGAAACTATCGTCAAAGGAGGTGTGACTATATGCAATGGACATATGGAGCGTTGTTTTTGCTTTCGCTGTCGCTGTTACCATTATACTTTCTGTTCGTGCGTAAAAA
>JAFVTK010000006.1 GCA_017503265.1 Clostridia bacterium
ACCGAACCATATAGTCCACGGATTGTTTACCATCCCCAACTCAAAGCGCAGCCTATACGCCGCACCGCCTGCTCCTAAAATAGGTATAGTTTGCGTGAAAATCATTATACCGTAAAGTAGCGTACTACCAGGGAATTTGAATTTAGCTAGAGCATACGCAATTAAAACGCTTGCACCTATATTTACAAAAAGATAAACGAACGTTTGCCAAAGCGAATTCCAGAGCATTTCAAAATAAAAAACGTTGCCTAAAACCTTAAATTCTGAAAATACTCGAGCGTAATTGATAAATTCCCAAGTCTGTGTAAGCGCAACGCTATCGTTGCTGAGTTCGTCAAAAGTTTTAAGCGAGTTGTTTATAACCCATAAAAAAGGATAAACCTGAACGATTGTTTCAAACAAGAAGAAACAAAAGAACGCCGTTAAAAATATTTGAGTGGCTAACCCCAAACTTTTCCACTTTTCATATATTGCGTGGAAATGGGAAGATATAGTTTTCTTAAATCTAGTTTTACTTTTCATTCCTTACCACCTAAAACTCAACGTTTTCCTGCAATTTTGCAAGGATTTTTTTGCTTATAATTACTATCGGAATAGTAATAATCGTCATTATCATACCAAAAGCCGAAATGTATCCGTAAAGATATTGAGGATCGGGCGCAGTACTCATTGCGACCTGATACCTATAAAAATAGAATCCCATCGAAACCATACCTTTTTTGCCCGAACCATCCGAATATAGATACATATTGTAATCGGCGGTTAATATAGAGCATAACGAGAATATTATCAAAGTAGACAAGGTTGGCCATACGCAAGGCACGGCAATTTGGAAAGTTTCCCTAAAAAACCCACATCCTTCAAGTTCGCACGATTCAAAAATCTCCTTTGGGATTTTCATATAAGCACTTGCAACGATCATATTACCGCCTGCTATGGTTAGTACAAATATTTGCCACATAAGCGTTACGAAAGCAGTTTCGTCAGCACCTAAAAGTCCGTTCTTTAATGCTTGCGCAGGCAAATCAACTCCCATATTTTTAATTAGTTCGAATATAACTCCGTCACGCATATACATTTCCTTCATAACGGACGAAAAAACCACCGCTCCAACTATGCCGGGTAAATAAAAAGTTAAGCGGAATAATTTAGAACCTATCATGTGCCTTGTTAAAATATACGAAGTTAAAATAGAAATAGCAAAACCAAAAATGTGTTGGACAACCCAAATAGTAATACTGTTGCCTAACATTTTCCACGGATCATAATTTAATTTATCACTATGAATTCTAAACGCCTCAAAAACTCTATTAAAAGACTCAAAACTCCATTTGCCATACTCGTCCTGAAAAGACATTGCCATTGCTGAAAAATTTACATAGAAAAAGAATATTGCAATTTGAATGACAGGTATTGCAACCAACAAATACACGAAAGGAAATTTTCTTACGTCTCGTGCGGAATATTTACTAAATAATCTCTTTTTCTTTTGTAGCATAGTTTTTTCCATACTTACACCTAAACCTTCCACTTGTTAGTTTCTACTTGTTCTTTTGCATAATCATACATATCTTTAGCTGTCTTTTTTGCGACAGTTGCATAAACTTCATCCGTAGCCACTATTTTAAGCGTAGCTGGATTATATTTGGTTACTTTACCTTGCAAAGAAGTTGAATATGGATCCGCGAGCCCCGGTGTCAACGTATTTACCCCCATGCTTAATCTATATCCGCGTACCGACGAATCAAGATTAACAACATAAGGATTGTTTAATATGTTATAAACACTGTTCGTCCAAGCGTAATTCTGATTCGCATTTACGTTTCTTGCATAAGGAGACATTGACCTTGACTGTTCGGCAAAAATCCTACCGCCGTCTTGACTTGCGCAAAAACGCAAAAATAAAGTTGCTATATCCTTTTTAGTACTTCTTTCAGAAAGAGCAATTCCTAAACCAGGATTTGACCTAACGTAACCGCGACGCTCACATACGGTAGTAACATCGCCTACATTAAGGTTTATCGATAATTCGTCATCAATTATCGTTTTGATTTCAGCCGCCAACTTGCCTTGATCGCAATATTTAACGATTGAAGAAAGTACAAGGTCGCATTTTTCGTCATCAAAACCGTATGATGTGGTTGCGCCGAAAAGTTTTACTCCAAGCGCTGAAATTAAAGGAGCATTTACAAAGGTTACGTCGTTTAAATATTTTGAATTACGGACATATTCTTCGTTAAGCATCCAGTCGCCGTTACTCATAAACACAGCAGTTCCACGCATAATTTGGTTTTGCGCCTCCGAAAAGGTTTGTGACGCGCTGTTATACGCTTCCATTACACTATCGAAATAATGATAAACAACTTCTAAAACCTTTTCCCAACTTTCGGTTCCCCAAACCTTATAACAATCGGTAGTCATATTACTGCCGTCAGGATTTTGAAAACTCCAAAAACTGTTATACTCTTCAATTCCGCCGTATTGAGCAAGCCACGGCATCAAGGTTGTAGAAGCATAATTGTTACCACTCAACGAAAAGGTGAACGGAAACGTGTCAGTTTCGAGTGCGTCTTGCATAATAATATCCGCCGCCTTAAACATTTCGTTAGTCGTTCTAGGAACTTCCAAATCGTACTCGTCTAAAACTTTTGTGTTTACGGCAAGTCCGCCAACCGATTCGGCTAACGGTAAACCGTAATATTTATCATTGTAATAGCATCCGTCAAGTGTATATATCGAAAGTTTTTCAGCGACGGTTTTATCTTCTTCCGTTCCATCAGCCTTTATTGCTTTTTGGTTATATACGCTTTCGGTAATATCCGCAAAAACTTGACCGTACTCACCCGTAACTGCCTCTCTTGCAGTAACGTCACTAGTAAAATAAATATCTACACCACTATTTGAATAAATATCTCTGTAAACGTTGCTAGACAGCAAATCTTCTCTTGGTGCTAACACGTTAACTTTATAGCCTTCTTCCGCATAAGCCGCTTCAAACGCTTTTCCAAGTTCGTCAACATAGGTAACGCCGTAACCTGCTTTACGGAGTTTAACGTTAATAGTGTACTCGTTGTCAACAATACCTGGGTCTTTGCTATCGGGCACGCAACCAAAAACGCTAAACGACATTAATACGGCAAGAACAGCCGCAATCATTTTGAAAAATTTGTTTCTCATAATTTACTCCTTAAAATTTTTTTATTTTAATTTAATATTTTTTACTACTTAATATTTTTTACTAACAAACGTGTTTTCTTTAATACGCCCGTCCCGTATTAAAGAAAGGATATTATATCCTTTGATTTTTTATTATAATATCGGGTTTTTAATCAAAAATTGCCTATTCTGAATATTTGCGAAAAGACACTTTTGCATTTTATGTATTCATTATACCGCCGTTAATTACTAAGGTCAATATGCTCTATTGCCTAAAAAATGCTCTAAATTAATATATTTTTAGAAATTTTACCTTTTATCGTTGATTTTTATAACCAACTTTATTATAATCGGATTATGGATAATAAATTTATTTTGCCGCAAACGCGGTTTATGGGTGAAAGTTCAAAAATATTTACCCAAACCAATTCCGATTTATCTCACCGCCTACACTCACACGATTTTTATGAAATTCTTTACGTTAAACAGGGCGAATTGATACACTCATTTAAAAATTTGCCTGAGAGTCTAATGATAATGGGCGATTGCGTTTTTATTCCACCTAACGTGGAACATACTTTTCACTCAAATGAACGGTATATAAAACGGGATATTTTAGTTGATAAAGAATTTTTTCATCAAACTTGTTCGCTTATACCTAATGCGATCAATATGATACAAAAAGAATTTTCCACCCGTGTTCTTCACTTTGAGATTGACGAGTTAAACGCGTTAGAAGCCTTGTTCTCTAAATTCAATCAAGAAACCGAAATAACCTTACGACGTTCACTTGGACTAACCGCACTTTTTACACTTTTAAACAAATTCTTAAAAACTAACGCCAAACAGTCAACCAGTACCCTTCTTTCAAAAATTATTGAAAAGTTAAACCACCAAAAATATATAAGCAACGGTATAGCAACCATTGCCAAAGAACTCAACTACACGCCACAATATCTTTGCCATTATTTTAAGAAATGTACTGGTACTACTATGACCGAATACATTAACCAAATAAAACTTACACGTATTGAATTCTATTTGACAAATACTAATTTGTCGTTACGAGAAATTGCAGACGCTGTCGGTATTGAAAGCCTTTCATATATGAACAAACTATTTTTTAAAAAATTTGCTTCTACACCAAAAAAATACCGCGATAAAAAAACTTAAAACTAACAAATTTACATTCAACTACTCTAAAGCACAACAACATTATTATTGTGCATAATTTTAAAAATTTTTGTTTAGTAAAAAATAATTAGTCTTTTCAAATAAAAAAGGTTCGATGATCAATTGATACGAACCCAAAAGTTTATATATAAGATTAATTGATTAAATTAAGACTGGGTTCATCAAATTGAACCCAGTCTTAATTTTTAAATATTTTTTTACTACTCTACATTAAGATAGTTGTTTCACCAAAAATATACAATTCATGGATGTCGCATCTAGCAGATAACCCAAATGTAATCGGTCCTGCACTTTGACAATCTTCTTCAACTAAATGATGTGGTCCAAGCAAATTCCTATTACCCGTATATAAAGTAACTAATAATTCATTCTCACCACACGCAACAAACTGAGTTACATCAATTTGGTTGCTAAAATATGATTTATCAACTTTATAGTCGTTAATAAACACTTCGGCAAAACCATACCTTCCACCTATTTTTAAAACGCAATCCCCACCATCGTGAACGAACTTCTTTTTAAGTGTTAT
>JAFVTK010000067.1 GCA_017503265.1 Clostridia bacterium
AAAGTCTTTTAAAACGGAAAATGGTAGAAAGCATTTTCCTAAATCGTATAAAACTGTTCAGCAAAGGTATTATCGGGCAAGAAAAAGATATTTAGAAAAGAAAGGCGACGAAGTTATGCTATATATGAAAATGCGTGGTGCGGAATTTCTTATGCTTAATTACTTTATAATTAAAGCCGCGTTAGAATTAGATGAAGAATAAAAGCCACCTTTCGGTGGCTTTTATTCTTCTAATCCTGCAAGATAATCTATTGATACCTTAAAATATTTTGATACAGAAATTAAGTTTGAAAGTTTGGGCTCTCTTAACCCGTTTTCCCAAAGACTTATTATGCCTTTACTGACGTTAATAGCCTTTGCCAACTCAACTTGACCAACGTTTTTTTCCGTTCTCAATTCTTTAAGTTTTTCACCAAAATAGTTATTCATATAATTATTATCTCACGATTGTAAGAAATATACTTGACATCTTACAAAAGTAAGAGTATAATGTAAAAAACAAACAAAGGAGATCAAATATGTTTTGTAAAAATTGTGGTGAAACGTTGAACGAAAATCAAGCAGTATGTGTTAAATGTGGTGTTAAAGTCGGTGATGGGGACTCTTATTGCGCTAATTGCGGAAAAAACGTAATCAAAAACGCTACTGTATGTCTTAACTGTGGATGTGCATTAAAAAGCGAAAAAAACGAAGCAAAGAAAGGTCTTAATGGGCAAAATAAAACGACTATGGCACTAGTGTGCTTTTTCTTGGGCGGTATAGGTATTCATAATTTTATGATGGGTGAAAAGAAAAAAGGTATTATAAAAATCGTATTTTCACTTTTATTCGGAATAGGATCTATTTTAGGACTTATAGATTTTATCAAGATTTTAACAGATAACTACGTTTATAATCCAGATGCAGCATTTTAATAAAAAAACAGTCCGTGTATAAGGACTGTTTTTTATTTTAAATTTATTCGCCTTTTTTAATCGTTCCTGCGGAAATTGTTGCAACGAATTTACGAGAGAAAAACCTTGGAGCAAAAACGGTGAGTTTGTTCATAAATCCGTAAACGGCAATGCGCTTGCCTTTTAGCGATTTTTTGTAGCCGAACTTTGCAATTTTTTCGGCTGAAACAGGCTTGATTTTCTTAAACGTCCAGTAATTACCTGCTTTTTCAACAAAGCCAGAATCAAACGGGCCAGGGCAAAGTGTTAAAAGTTTTACGTTGGTTTTTCTTATTTCGTGTGCGATAGATTCGCCAAGGTTTAACACGAACGCTTTACTTGCGTGGTAAGTGCACATATAAGGACCTGGAACGAAACTTGCCAAAGAACCGATATTTATTATATGACCTTCGTTCTTTTCTAACATTTCGGTAAGATAAACGCGCGTAAAATATAGTAGCGCTGAACAGTTGACTTCTACAAGTTTAATTTGTAAGTCAATATCCATATCCTTAAAGTCGGTTCTATCGCCAAAGCCAGCGCCGTTAATTAAGTTGTTTACAAAATAACCTTTGCTTTCCGAATAGGTAAAAACTTTTTCACGCTCACTTTTATCTGATAAATCGGCTGTAATATAGTCGGCAGTTACGCCGTACACATTTTCTAATTCCGCTTTAAGAGATTTTAATTTATCTTCCGATTTAGAAACTAGTAAAAGATTTTGTTTGTTTTGCGCGTAAATTTTAGCAAAGGCTTTACCAAGTCCGCCAGTTGCGCCCGTTATTAAAGTAACTTTCATATATAATCCTTTATAATAGCGTTACAGCCTGTCCGAAAGGGCAGGCTGTACTTTTCAAATTAATTTTAGTTAAACGAATCTTTGTATGCTTTGCCGAATTTGAAAGTAGGTATTTTTGTTGCTGCAATTCTAATTTGTTCGCCAGTTTTGGGGTTAAATCCGTCTCTTTCGGGTTTTTCTTTAATTTCAAAAGAACCAAAACCAGAAATTTGAACTTTTTCACCCTTTTTAAGCCCTTCGGTTATCGCATCAAGAAGTCCATCAAGTGCGATTGCTGCATCTTTCAAAGTGATCCCCGCGTTGTTTGCCATTGCCCTTACCAATTCATTTTTATTCATATCAAAAACCTCCAAGTTTTTATATATAGATTATACCACATATTATTAATTTTTCAAGGGGTTTTGTAAAATTTTTGTTATTTTTTAGCATTTTTTATCAATTTTTTTCTATTTTACCCCTTTCGACATCATCTACTTGACATTTATACCCTTATTTTCTAATATTTATGCAATTAAAAGGGGGTTTTTATGTTTATAAATCGCGGTGAAAAGTCTTTTAATTTAGAATTTTATTCGGAAAATATGCCAGAACGGTTAGCAAATATATCAAAAACTGTTGCGCCTTATTCTAAAATATTGTTGCTTTCAAGTAACGACAATTTTATTAAGGTAGGTTTAGAAACGGTTAACGCGTTAAAAAGGGCAGGGCATAAAGTTATTACTGCTTTATACCCTTGCGATTGCGATTTTTCAGTTAATACGGTTTGCGGTTTGTTTACCGCGCCCGAAAACGTTAGGTTGATAATTTCACTTTCGGAAAATCTTTCGCCGTTAGCCGATTATTTTAGCGCGGTAAGGCAAACTTTTGTGATAACGCTTTTAAGCGGTTGGACCGACCAAATAGCGCGCGTCAAACTTTTTATAAAAAACGGCGATGGCGTTGATTTTTTTAATTGTACGACGGAAAAAACCGTTTTGCTTAAATATGCATTTATAAATAAAGTTGACGCTTTTTGTTACGTTGCGGAAAAAAAGTTTCAACTGTTTGATTATTACGTTCGCACTTTATATACTGGTGAAGAATTTAATCGCGACAGCGTAAATATTATTAGCGAAATTTTAGACGACGTTGAAAAGATGATTTTATCAAGCGGAAACTACTTTGATATTGATTGTGCGGTAGGCGAAGCGGTGGCGCGCACGGCTATTTTGGCGCAAAGGATGTTAGGCGAACCGTTAACGCTAATTGCATCACAGGCTTGCAAAAACAGTCAAATTAA
>JAFVTK010000068.1 GCA_017503265.1 Clostridia bacterium
CGTCATATTATTATTTTTTACTTTATTTTATTAGGGTGATGAGAAACATCTCCGCTTGCGCTACGATGGTCTTGCCCGTCGCTGATTGTCCGTCATATGACGACCGAACTTAAAAGTCGTTCTGCTACATCCTTTCCAAAAGCAAAGCGGACGGGTGTTACCGTCCGCTTTGCTTTTGGAGCGGGTGATGAGAATCGAACTCACAACCACAGCTTGGGAAGCTGTTGTTTTGCCACTAAACTACACCCGCAAAGTTTTTATAAAAAATTTCTTGTCAAGCACTATTATTTTAACACAAAAAACTTATAATTGCAAACGGAATTTTGCGTAAATTATTGATAAATTTCAAATAATATGGTACAATTTATTAAAATTGATATAAGGAGTTTAACTTTATGGCTTTATTTTTAAGAATTCTTGAATGGACTGACGATTCAAAAGACACTTTGGTTTATAAATTTCCGCTCAAAAAAGGCGGTACGGAAATTAACCACAAAAGTAAACTTATCGTAAGAGAATCGCAACAAGCCATTTTCGTACATAAAGGACAAATTTGCGATATATTCCCCGCTGGCACTTACGACCTTAACACCGATATATTCCCTATTTTATCAAAACTCGCTGGTTGGAAGTACGGTTTTCAAACGCCTATCCGCGTAGACGTTTATTTTGTTAACACCAAACAATTCACCGGTTGCAAGTGGGGAACTGCTAATCCCATTATGATGCGCGACCCTGAATTTGGCGCTATTCGCGTTAAAGGCTACGGATCTTACGCATTTAAGGTGGACGACGCAGGCGTATTCTTAAAAGAACTTTTCGGCACTAATTCGTCTTTTGAAACGGACGATATTACCGACTGGCTTAAAACTATGCTTATTTCGGCACTTACCGACGCTCTTGGTGAAAGTAAAATTTCCGCGCTCGACCTTGCTGGTAATACGCTCGAATTTAACCAAATAGTAAAAGCAACTATCCAAAACAAATTTAAAGAAGTAGGACTTTTATTGACCAACTTGTTTATTGAAAACATGTCCGTTCCGCAAGAAGTTGAAAAGGCTATTGACGAACGCAGTAAACTTGGCATACTTGGCGATAAGACCGACGTTATGATGAAGATTGCCGCTGCCGAAGCAATGAAAGACGCGGCTAAAAACGAAGGTATGGGCGGCGCGTTTATGGGCGCAGGCGTAGGCATAGGCGCAGGCGCAGGCATGGGCAATGTGTTTGCCGAAGCGTTTAAGAGTGCGTCTTCCCCTGCTCAACCGCAACAAACCGCAGCGCCTACGACAAACGGAAAAACTTGTCCTTCGTGCGGTGCTAGCGTTTCTGCTAACGCTAAATTCTGCGCTGAGTGCGGAGCAAAAATCCCGACCAAAAAGTTCTGTTCTAATTGTGGCGCGGAACTAAGCGGCTCGGCTAAATTCTGCCCCGAGTGCGGAACAAAACAATAAAAATTTTAATTAAAATATTAACGCCCTTTTGCATATAAAGCAAAAGGGCGTTTTGTTTGTGTCTTTTAACTTACAGTACGCCGTAAAAAAGCATACCTAAAAGTGCAGAAATTATTATCAACAGTATGGGTGAAACGTTCTTATTTGTAATTTTCTTATATACAAAATGCGTGATTGCGGCGACGAAGAAAATAACTAGTGCTTTCCAGTCAAACGTAACTTGTTCGTAAACGGTGTTAAGAGAAAGTATTACCGACAAAAACATTGTTATTGCCGTACCTACTATCAGTCCTACCACCACGGGGCGAAGTCCGTTCAAAAAGGCCTTTACCCCTGCAAATTTCAAAAGTCCTTTAATGACCGACGCTATAATTAAAATTATAACGAACGACGGCAACACTACCCCGAGCGTTGCGAGCATAGCGCCCAAAATTCCGCCTTGCGACGCGCCGACAAAAGTCGCCATATTGATTGCAATAGGTCCAGGCGTAGACTCTGAAACGGCGATAAAGTTCAAAATTTCTTCGGCGGTAAGCCAGCCGTGCGCGATAACTTCGTCAGTAACGAGTGGTATCATAGCGTATCCACCGCCAAACGAAACAGCGCCTATTTTGAGAAAAGTCAAAAACAATTCGAGAAGTGGCATTATTCTTCACCCCCGTTTGCTTTTTCACTTTCTTGCCGCGTATCTATTACGGTTTTACTCTTTTTTGATTTTATATAGCCTATAAGATAAACCGTAAGTCCCACAACGCCACCGATTAAAATATAGAATATTGAAGAAAAATCGATAGCAAACAACGAGAACCCGACCAAGCACCCTATCGTCAACGTTATAAAAACAACGTTAAATATGTTCTTTTTAAGTTTTTTGAGCATCTTAAATCCCGCAGACAAAATAAGGAACGCCACGCAAGCCTGTATTCCGCGGAACGCGTACTGTACCCAAACGAGTGATAAAAATTTATCAAATACAAGCGATATAAGATAAATAATTGTAAAAGAAGGTAGTACCACGCCAAGCGTTGCGAAAACAGAACCCAACACCCCGCCGATTTTATATCCGATATAGGTAGCAGCATTTATTGCAAGCGGACCGGGTGTAGATTCGGCAATAGCGATAACGTCTAAAAACTCTTCGTGCTCTATCCACTTTTTTCTTTCGACAAGTTCGCGTTCAATAATGGCAATCATAGCGTAGCCACCACCAAACGTAAAAAGTCCGATTTTGAACATTGCAAAAAATAATGCAAACAACGTTTTTAATTTTTTCATAACGTTTATATTATAGTTTAAATTGCCTTTTATTGCAATCGTTTTTTTAAGCAAAAAGAAAAATCAGCGTTTTTATAACGCCGATTTTTCCAAATATTATGAATTTTTAGTTTGCAGGCGCAGGACGACGCGCGTTTTTTAAATCTTGGAGTTTTTGTTGAGCTGTTTCTTTTGCTGCGTTTATCGCGTCTTCCATATCGCCTTTATGATTATTGTAACCGTGATGGTCTTTTAAGTTTTTAGCAAGTTCAATCGCTTCTTTTGCGCCAGGAATATTTTTAATATGCGCTTCAATGGTTTCAAGCAACGTTTGTGCTTGCGCCTTAAAGTGATCGATAATCAACTTAACTTCTTCTTTACTTACGCCGTCGGTAAGGTCTACGCCTTCAATTTGAACGTTACCAAGCAAAGTTTCAATCTGTGCTTTATGCGCGTTTATCGCTTGTTCAACGTAAGTTTTAGCGTTCGCTTCAATACCTGCAATTATACCTTCAATATTTGTTTTTACAGTTTCAGCATCAGTTTCAGGCAAATTCTTTAACGTTTTGTCAAGGTAACCGTAAACGCTACCAAGCGTTACTTTACCGTCTGCATTTTGAAGCGGTATACTATCAGAAAGCCCTAACGCTGTTACTAACGCATCAACTTCGTTAGTAGTGAGTTCATAGTTAACAACTTTTTCAAACTTGAAAGATTTAACTATTCCTTCGAGTTGACGAACGCTACCCATTATGTCGCCGTATTTTTCAACTTGCGACCCAAGGATTAAGCGTAAACCTTCTATACCTTCATAAATACCGTCAACTATGTCGCTGATATTATTGTTAAATTCTGCTTCGGCTTTATGTTTTGCCTTTAAGTATTCTTCGGTAGCGTAATCCTTTAACGCTTTGTGCGCATCAGAGATTATCTTAATAAGTTCTATCGCATCCATTTCTATTGCCGCTTCCAAAGTAACTTCGCCCGTTTCGCTTGCTGAAAGCGCAAGTTTAAACTGCTCGATAGTTATACTGTCCGCATATTCGGGATAATCGGCCTTAAACTGCTCAAATTGTCTTTTTAGCGAATAAGCCTGTTCTTCGTCGATAGTAACGTTAAAATCACCTACGGTTGCGGTAATTTTTGCGTTTACTTTATCGCGAACTTTATCGGCAAGCGCCTTCGTTTTTGCGGAAACCGAAGTGTTTACCACTTTATTATCTTCGCTTAAATAACCAAGTTCAACAGCAAGGAAAGTTATCTTTTCAATTGCCGCTTCAACGTCAAGTCCAACTAAACTAGTTTCGCCGTATAAAAGAACTTGCCCGTCTTCATCAGTACCGCGTACGCTTAAAACCTTGTCGTTTCCGTCAAGCGTAAGTTCAATTGACGGATTGATGTCAACACTTACGAACGACGACGCTTCGGCAGATGCGGTGTTGTTACACCCGAACGCTGAAAAGCCCATAACCAGCGCGAGTGTTAGCCCTAAAATTTTAAGTAATCCTTTCTTCATAATAAAAACCTCCGTTTTTTGTTTTCACCTATTAAACGGAGGTTTATGTTGTTTTGTTGCAAAAAATTAAAAATTATTTTTTACCGTTGTTTTTTCTATCGTTCCAAAAATCGTTAAACGAGCCATTTTGATCAAGTATTTCTCTATGTTTTTCGTCTAATTTATCTTTTGATATTTCATTATCCTTATTAAGGATTTCAAATTGAAGATACTTACCTAAATGCTCAATTCTTGAATTTTTTTCTATATCAAGAAGTCCTTTAATATTTTCAACGTATTGACTTATGTTAAAAATTTCGGTTTGCAAATACTCTTCTATACTTTTTTTCAAATGTTCGTCTGAAATTCTTGCAAGCAACTCGTTACCATACGCGTGGAATTTCTCCGTTATATTGTTCTCATCAATATTTTTTTCCGCGTACAGAACGGGTGAATTTTTAACCGTGTCAACTAATTTAACGCCCTGTTCTTTTTCAATTCCGATTATATCGCAGAACTCAATTTCTTCAACTTTTTGGGTAAACACTACCGACGGTATACCTTTGCCCGACAAAAAACTTTCAACAGATGCTCTTAAACTTTCAAAATTCTTTGCCCCGCAAGACGAAATCCTTACAGCAGCCAAAGTAGTTTGCCCCGTTATATCCGACAAATCAATATATCCGTATTTTGCGGCGCTATCGACAAACTTTTCCACCGCTTGATTTGCGCTTTTGCCTATAATTTCATTAAGATTTTCTTCTGACGACAATATCACGTCTGCATCAGAATTAATTGCGGTAACCGATTTAACCTTATCGTTTTTGTCAAGCACGAAAGCCGCCGCAGGATTAATTTCGACCGCAAAAACGGTTTCTGGTACGGTAGGCGGTTGCAACAAATAAAAACCAACAACAAGCGTAAGCACTAAAACGGCAGCGAAAGAAAGTGCCCCGAAAGAAATAAATTTTCTACGGCTTTTTACTCTTTCGGATTTAATTTCAACTTTTTCCGTGGGCGTATTGAGAACGGTATCGGATAATTTTGGCACTACCGAATTAAGTTCTTTTTTCCACTTGTTTTTCCAGTTCATTATCGCACCTCCTTTAACGCATTTTTTAACTTTTCAACCGACCTTTTATATTTTGACGTAACCGTCCCTGTCGGCATTTCCATAATCTCTGCAATTTCCCTATGTTTATATCCCCACAAAACGTGAAGCGTAACTATTCTTTGTTCTTCTTCGGATAAAACCTTTTGCATAACGGATATTACCGTTCCGTCCGAGTGCGTATCGTCAACCGATACGGCGTGCGCATCTTCTAACGGCCTATCATATCGTTCTTTCCGTAGTACGTCAAGCGCGTGATTTTTGGCAATCTGCAAAATCCACGCTCTACCGTTAGTCCTAGGTTTAAATTTATCAGCGTTTTGTTTTATTTTAAGATATACGGTTTGAACTGCGTCTTCGGTATCGAAATGGTTATGAAAATAAGTACGCAAAAAAGCGTAAACACCGCGCGCGGTTTTCACGTATAATTTTTTAAAAGCCTCGTTATCTCCGTCAGCCGCAAGACTGATTAGCCTTGCGATCTCGTTTGCGCTCATCGCCCCTCCGAACGCGTTTAACTTTTTTTCAATTATTAAACGGCTAAACGCGCATATTTGTTGCAATTTTATTAAAAAATTATTTTTATATATTGTAACTCATTTTTAAATTAAATCAAACTTTTTGAAAAACGAAAACCCACCTTTCGGTGGGTATCCGTTATAAACAATTAATTAAGGAAATCAAATCTTCTTTACTTCTTACACCGCTAATCGAGTCGGGAGCAGATAAGCAACCTACTGCAACTGCATTTGCAAAAGTCAGCATTTCGCCGTCGTCGTAGCCGTGATAAATCCCGTAAAGCGCGCCTGCACAAAATGCGTCGCCTGCGCCTACGCTACCTTTAATAAATCCTTTTGGCAGTTTAACCGACGGCACGGAAACGAATTTTCCGTCTTTATTTAAGCAAAAACCTTTTTCAGGGCAATGTACTACTACTTTTTCTTTCACGCCCATATCAAGTAGGCGTTCCATTATTGTTTTTACGTTGTCTTCTATAAGTTTACCCTGTTTATCACGCGGTAAAATCCCAACTATTTCACCTGCTTCAACTTCATTTATGATTGCGTAATCACAATGTTTTAACGCCGAAGCCGCTACCCTATGAAAGTTTCCACTACTTTCGCTTACCATATCAACCGAAGTCTTTATACCTAACGAGCGCGCCTTTTCTAAAAACGCAGACATAGGCGTTTCACCGTTTTCATCAACTTTGTCAAACGCGTCAAGTAGCATTAAATAGCCAACGTGTAAAATTTTACAATTAAGTTTATTTAAGTCGACGTCTTCGGGGCAAAATTCTGCGTTCGCTCCACGGTTATGGAAAAACGTTCTCTCTCCCGTACCCCTAACAGTTATTACGTCAGAGTACGACGTAGGCGCGCTGTCGCTAACTTTTACGCCGTCAACGTTTAGCCCTACCGAGCGCATTACGTCCACGACGTACTTCCCTTTATCGTCGCGTCCAACTCTACCGAATACCGAAACTTGCATTTTGGGGTCTATTTTTTTAATATCGATTGCGGTATTAGGTACTGCCCCGCCTACTGCAAGTGATTCTTTGATAATAGTCGCAAGCATACCTTTTTCAGGATATACTTCAACCATTTTTACGTTGTCGGTTAAAATATTGCCCGCAAGGGTTATTCCAACTCTTTCCATATTAAACCCTCATAGTTTGACTGCCGATTTCTTCAACGTATTTAACGAGCGCGGAAATTTGTTTACCGTTTCTTATCATACCGTAAAGCGTTTCAATAAGTTCAACGTTTCTTCCTTCGTAATCAGCATATTGTTTAAGCGCTGCTCTTGCGCCGTTTTTTACTGCGTAAGCGTAAACTTCTTGACTTGCTTGGTCGCCGTCGGGATTAAAATTTAGCCCTGCCGCAACGCCTATGCACAAATATTCGCACGGTAAATCATACTTTTCACAAAGTTTAATCGCGCCGATAAGTCGGTCGTTTGAAGAAAGTTTTCTCTTGGTATCTCTACCCACCCTTGCAACCGTGTCAGCGAGTGCCTTATTTGCAAAGCGATACAACAAATCTTCTGCGTGAGCAATTAAACCTTTAATTTCCACGCCGTTTTCTTTTGAAACTGCAAGCGCCGATTGAGTTAGCGCTTTAAAAGCGACGTATTTAATATCAAAATCGGCAATCGCTTCGTAAATATATTCGTAATCACGCAAATAACCGAGATACGCTGTTGTGGCGTGGCTCATATTGTGCATAAACAATTTTCTTTGAATAAAAAGATTAAACGGTGTAAACGGATAAATTTTATCTACTTCTGGAATATCACACTTAAACGCATTTTTATCGAGCGGTAAATAATCGTAAGGTTCAACGTGAACGCGCAAGGGATTGCCCTGCTTTTTGTCTTCCGAAAGAACGGGAACCATACGCCCTATACTTGCTTCAATAAATCCGATTTCATTATTAATTCTTTCGGTATATTCGGGAATTTGTTCACAAATCAAGCCTTTCAAAAACTCGTCAGCACCTATAAGGTTTTCACAAATAATAATATTGAGCGGTTTTGCATTTCTTTCAAAACGCTTTTTTAAGCCGAGCGCAATAGGTTTTGCAATATACTTTAAAACGTTAACGCCGATTGCCGTTGCCATAACGTCAGCGCAAGCAATTTCTTCGGAAACGAGTTCTGTATCACTTCCGTCAATTCCGTAGACGTTTTTAACGATAACGTCTTTCACGCCTTTATTGCTAACTATTCCGACGGGATATTCTTTATCATTATTTAAGCGCGCAATAATTTCTTTATTAATATCAATAAAACCTACCGAGTAGCCTGCCTCAGAAAACAGTTGCCCGATAAATCCTCTACCGATATTACCCGCGCCGTACATCAAAAACTTTTTCATATTAGTTCATATCCGGCGTAAGCGGTCCTGCAAGTTCTTTTAAGAAGAACAATCTTCCGGGAATAGTGGGAATATATGATGATGCAATCCATCTAGTAGGTCCGTAACGCAAAGTCATCCAAAGACTCATACCCTGCCATTGCATACCGCGCGACAACGCACCGTCTGCACCGCCGATAGCGTAATCTGCTTGGAACATTAATCCCGGTCCGATAGTGTTCGCTCTGCAAGGAACGAGAGTCGTTCTTGACTTAAACGAAGTAATTGCGTTTTGTTCAATAGTTAAGGGATGAAGTTTTGCGCCGATTCTATACGGTTGTTTTTTCCATTGTTCGTCGGTTTCAAATTCTCCACCGAACTGGGGTTCCCAGAACGCTATATGACACATTCTACCTATGCCGTAAACAAGTACGAGTTTAGCGCCTTCTTTTTTCAAAGCCGCAATCTTTTCTGGGTAAGTAGGCAAATTGTCTTTGGTTGCAAAGTTTCTGTGTGAAACGGGAATGGTAAGTTCGCCCAAAGGATTATAGAACGCGGTTTCCATTGCGTTTTGGAAAGACGCTTCACCCGTTATAGTATTTCCTTCGCCGTCAGCCCACTCGTCCATATTAAAGCACCAAACGTTTGCGCAACTTTCTTTCCACTCTTTAAGGAAATAAACTGCCCATTTATACATACCCATAGGACCTACGGGAAGAATAAACGCAAGTTTTTGCTTGTTTGCGTTAGCCTTTTTGATTTCGTTTGCTATTTCGTGCCCCATTTTAACGTCAAACTCAGCAACGCTATCGCAAGAAATGGGCGTAAAATCTTTATTCCAAAAATCTTGCTTTTCCGTAATTTTTTCGGGTGCGTTACTGCAACACTCGTCAATCTTTTTAAAATCCCAACCTGCGGGATAGAAACCTTCTAATAAACTACCTTTTACTGTTGAATTAAAATCCATTTTATTTTTCTCCTTGATATATTTTATCTACTATTTCTTGAACGTGAACTGCTTCGTCCGCGTAAGAATAATCAATATCGTTATTATTAACGTGCTCGCAAAAGTTTACAATTTGTTTTAGGTATAAGTTTCCATTTTCACCTTTAAACACTTGTGGCTCTTGCGTTACACGGCTTTGCGCAGCGTCGTAATCACCTTGCGGTGCGTATAAATACGACATTTCACCAACTTCCTCTTGCGCAAGCGAACCTTTACTAATTAAATATCCTTTACTACCGTAAATTTCAAGTTTGCTTTCAGACGCTACGTCAGGTATATTAAAGTTTACGTCAATATGTCCAAGCGTTCCCTTTTTCGTTTTAAATATTATGACCGCGCCGTCTTCAACTTCGTAAGAGAACGTTTTGGTTGAATACATACCGTTTACGTCAACTATTTGGTCGTCCAAAATATATTCCGCAAGTTCTATGCAATGAACGCCAAGATCCATAATCGCACCGCCGCCACCGAGAGATTTTTTCTGTCTCCAAGCACCTGCAATATCTGGATACCAACAAGTAAACTGCAAACGCATGCTGTTTGGCGTTCCGATACCGTCTTCTTTAATTAATTGACGGGCTTTGACGTGAAGATTATGATATTTCATCATATATCCCACGAAAATAAGTTTACCTGCCTTTTTGAAAGCGTCAACCAGTTCTCTACCTTGTTTTGAATCTAACGTAACGGGTTTTTCTATAAAAACGTGTTTACCATACTTTAATGCAAGCATTGCCTGCCTATAATGACAAAACACGGGAGTTCCGATATAAACTGCGTCGCAATCGCACTCTTTAAGCATGGTTTCTTCGTCCGTATATGCTGGTACGCCGTATTTTTCACCAAGCGTTTTGCATAACGTTTCCGATTTTTCCATAATCGCTACGAGTTTGTTATTTTTATCGGATAAAATTGCAGGTATAGTTCTCCTATCGGCAATCCCGCCTGCTCCTATAACACACCATTTAATCATTATTGCTCCTTTATGGTAAAAGTTTGTCCGTAGTACCCTTTAAATAAACTTGGCATTGTGTAAAGCCTTCGGCGTACTCTGCACCGCATTGATATCCGCGGTATCTTGAACAAGTTTTAACCATATCGCAAAAATCAATATGGTCGTGGTCTCTCATCCAAACTATTTGACTTTCGTGACAGTTGAGCATCTTAATTTTTAAGTCGATAGTATCGGTAACGTCAACGTACATTGTCGGGTTAAAGTTAACGCCTGCAAGCGTATCCATATAATATATAGGAACGAGTTTTGCAGGGGTATCGTCGGTAGTATATTTATGAACGCTACACTTATAGTTTGGCAAGGTTGCCGTGAAAGACGCGTCAAAAACGAGTTTACTTACCGAAGTATGGTCGGGCATATAATCGTCAGGCGCGTGGGTTATTATTAGGTCGGGATTTGCATAACGAATAACGTCCACCATTTTATCCCGTGCTTCCCTATTATTTTCATAAATTTCAAGGTCGTCAAACCCACCCCAAATAACTTCGATACCTGCAAGCGAGCCAGCCTTTTTCGCTTCGTTTGCACGCATAACTTTAAGCTCTTCGGGCGGAATAACGACGTGTCCTAAATTTCCGCTTGACGCATGGCAAACGATAACCGTGTCGCCACGCTTAACACATTTGGCAAGAGTTCCCGAGCAAGCAATTTCAATATCGTCGGGATGCGCGCCTATTGCTAAAATTCTCACAATCCACCTCTTTTTGTTTTTCTTTTATTCTAATACACGCAAGTTTAAATTACAATGGCTTAAAATATACAAAAAGGGTAAAATAATATACTTGATTAAAAATTTATATTGTGTTATACTCTATTTATGAAGAAATATTTTAAGCATAAAATTAAAAGTTTACTTTTAGTAAACAAAATCGTGGTTATACACTATTTAGAACTTAACGAGTATTTTCACCACGCAGAAGAAACGCACGACTTTTGGGAATTAGTGTGCGCGGTTAAAGGGGACGTTATTTGTACGGCTGACGGTGTTGACGTTGAACTAAAAGAAGGTAATACTTATTTCCATAAACCTAACGAAGCGCACGCGCTTACCGCGTTAGGTACGGAAAGTACGGGCGTTTTCGTTCTATCGTTTGAGTGTTTATCCGAAGCGATGCGCTTTTTTACCGATAAAAAAGTAAAACTAAATCAACGGCAAATGAAATATATTCGCGAAATAATTGAAACGGCAAAACGCACTTACGATATAACTTTTTATAATCTTGATACGGATATAATGCACCTTCTCCCACAACCCACTTTGGGTGGCGAGCAACTTATAAAAAACCACGTTGAAACTTTGCTTATAGACATTATGCGTTCTATGACCGAAACCGAAGACGGAAACGACGTGTTTTTACAAGAAACGGAAATAAATAACAAACTTGCAGAAGATATTATAAAAATCTTAAAAGCCAACGTTTACTCTCGCCTTACGATAGACGATATAAGCCACGCAATAAATTACAGCAAGGCTTACGTTTTCCGTCAATTTAAGGTGGCAACTAATAAAAGCGTTATGGAATATTATCTAGAACTAAAAATAAAAGCGGCGAAAGATATGCTTAAAAAAAGCGAATTCACCGTTAAAGAAATATCTGAAAAACTGTGTTTTGATACACCGAATTATTTTTCAAAGACTTTTAAAAAACTTACAAAAGAAACCCCGACTGAATACAAAAAACGCGTTTCGCTATAAAGCGAAACGCGTTTTATTGTTTAAATTAATTATTACACCATACCTACGGCAAGCATTTCCATAACGGTAAACACCAAAGGTAACGCTCCAAGCGCCATTATATAAGATAAAAAGCACATTTTTGCACCTTCCGTACTATCCATACCGCAAGATTCAGGATAAACAACGACGTTCATACCAACTGGCATTGCTGCGACGATTACGGATAAACGGAAAACCGTTTGGAATATTTCACCACTAACACCACATATATGTACGATAAATAATGCACCGCCCACGATTATCGGTATCAAAAGTAATCTTATTACACCTATAACGTAAGGTTTAATTGACGTAAATAATTTCAAGAACGGAACGCCTGCAAGAACAGCGCCCGTAAGCAACATTGCAGTTGCACTTTGACAATTAGCCGCTAAATTAAGTAGATTAATAAAGAATTTGGGCATTTGTATAGGTAAAAGCCCTAAAACTAAACCTATCATCATACCTATAAATGGCGCGGAACGTAAAAAGCGGAATTTGCTTTTTATGCTTTTCTTTTCTATTGTCTGACCGATAGCATTATCGTTAATCTTTTCAGTTAAAACGGTATAACCAAAAGTATTTATACCGACGCTCATAGGAATACAAAACAATATCATAAGTGCCTTCATTCCTTCACCGAATACCGCGCCGACGACGGGATAACCGAAGTAACCTATATTGCCGAAAGCAAAAGCATATTTTAAAATATTTCTATGTAATCTATCTTTACCGCACATTTTTGCTAACGGCAAAGCAATAAATATTACTGCCAAAGTTAAAGCCGTTCCAACCAACAAATAAATACCGTATTTTGCAATATCACTAAATGATAATTGTTGTGATAGACTTGCAATACTGTACGCAGGTGAAAATAGATTTACCAAAAGCGCGGCAAGCACTTTTTTACCGCCGTCAGTAATAACTTCTTTCTTTCGTAAAAAATAACCAAGTAATATAAAAATAAGTAAAATTGCGACTTGTTGTAGCGTAGTTAAAAACATCTTATTTACCTATAATGTACAATAATTTACCCGCCGAATATTACGACGGGTAAACTTATTTTCAGTTAACAAATTATCTTTGTTGTTGGAGATCGTAGTGGATATCGTAAGCCTTTTCTTCTTCGGTGAATTTACGTTTGGTATCGATAACCTTTCCGTCGTTCCACTTTCTATCGCCTACGTCTTCGGTAGTACCCATAACGGTTACGTTAACTTGTCTACGACGAGCAATAACGTGATCCCAGTCAATAAAGTAGATGTGAGCAAACAAACCTAAGTCAAGTTTGCCATCTTTGATGGTCAAAGTTTCGCTTCTGCCAAAGAATACTGAACGGAGGTGTCCGTCGGTGTTCATTGAAGAATAGTCACCAGGTTCGTTAACGTGTCTGCCGTATTGAGCGTGGATAGGACCAGGGTGACGATATTGATGTTCTTCAGCAAAGTCAGGGATCATTTTTCTCATAATATCGAGAAGGTCGTGTTGAAGATATTCAAGGTCAAAAGAATCGATATCGTGTGAACATTCTTGAACCATTACTGAACAAGTGGTGTGGTGCGAAACGATTGCAACGGTACCGTTCTTAACGCCTGATGCTTCTACGATTTCAAGAATTTCTTTTCTGATATCGTGGAAAGTTGGTATCCAGCCTCTTGATTGAAGTTCGATTTCTTTTTGGAAAATTTTGTATTCCATAGTGCAAGTTCTCCTTAAAAAATATTTTTCTTTTTTATTTTACCCTTTCGGGATTTTTACTTAATAGATATGATTAAAGCAGTAACGCCTTACTAAAATTTTAATAGTATTTAAGGTTTAGATGCAAGTTAGACGTGAAAAACGAGTATTTTACGCAGGGCGCATACTTATGTATGTAACCAAGTAAAAACACAAGTTTTGCGCGTATCACGAAGCATATAAGCCTTAAAACGCTTATTTGCCTAAATCTTCGTCAAGGTAAAGAAGCAAGTTAGGTAAGGCTCAAAAAGTATTTGGGGTGAAATTGACCGTCTGGTCATTGAAGTCCAAATGCTTTTTAGTTAACGCAGCATAACGTCGCTTATTTGCCTTGACGTTCGTCGTAAGCCTTTCTAACCGCCGCAATCATTTCTTCCGCAAGTGCCAAAGGATTAGCCGCTTTTGCGATTGCAGACGAACAACCTGATGCGGAAGAGCCTGCTTTAATGATGTTGTAGCAATCTTCGCCCTTACTTATACCAGCCGACGGGAAGGGTTTAATATCGGGGTTTATTTCCTTAATAACCCTAATAACTTCGTCAACGTATTCTTTATCAGCGGGTTTACCCGTGCCGATAAGTTCGGTGGGTTCAGCAACCAAAATATTCGGTCCAAGTTTAGCAACGGCTTTAACTTCTTCAATAGAATCCGCGCAAACCATAGTTGCAAGACCAAGTTCGTCAGCGCGCTTAATAGCCGCTTCAATTTCTTCAATGGTAAGTTTTCTTTCCGCGTGGTTAAGCATTACGCCAACCGCACCAGCAGCCTTAACTGCTTCGGGAAGCGTTCTACCCATACCCCTACCGACAGGAATACTGTCCATATGTTGTGAATAAACGTGTACCCTTTTAACGTTTTTTGCAACGTTGTAAATTTCGGTGTCGGGAATATCTAAAACGATATCCATATCGTATTTTTCCGCTAATTTATCAAGTCCTTTCGCCATTTCAACAAGCGTTTCGCCGTACATATAGCATTTAGGACCGTATTCAAAAAACGGTTCGCTGATTTTATAACCTTTAAACATAACAAATTCTCCTTATATAATTTGAGTAGTAGTACCTGCTTTTGCGCATACCGTTCTACCTACAATACTGCCACCGACGTAAATATACACGTCGATTGCCGAATTGTTTTGAACGTATTTTCCATTTGCTGAAAAATGCAAATTCTCGTATGCTTTAACGTAGTCGTAAACTTCAATATTAGTAGCATACCACACGTCGTCGCGGTTACCAACTTTCTCACAAAAGTTTTCAAAAATATTCCAGTTATCGTGGTCGTTAAACTCGTAACTGTGCCCCCACAAATAGAATAGCAACGGTTGCTTGTTTCTGTATGTATCGGGGTTTGCGTCGTTAAACTGATTAATAAGTTCTTTAAGCCTAACTTCGTAGTGATGGCAAGTAGGTTTAAGCCTTAACCAGTCGGTCGGAAGCGCAAAAGTTTGCGTGCATTCGGTAGTCCTTGCATACGCAACGCCGATTTGCTTTAAGACTTCAACTACTTCATCAGAGTAGCGACCTTGTGCGTAAGCCATACCGCGAATAACGCCATCAAACAGTTCTTCAAGATTTTCTTTATCAGTAACGAATTCTTTATAAATTTCTATTCCGTGAAGCGCGTTAGGCCATTGATGCCCGTAGCCGTGAATTGCAACTTCCATACCTGCTTCGGTATAAAGTTTTTTAGACTGCTCTGCGGTCAACCTTCTCCCTTTACCAAAAGCACCGCTGTTAAGATTAAAAGTACCTTTTACACCGTACTTTTGCATTATCTCAATAAGTTTTTCGTCGAACACAACTCCGTCGTCGTAACTTAAAGTAAGCGCTTTTGCTTTTCCACCAGGAAACCTTAGATATCTTTCCATAACACACTAATGCTCCATATTCGGCTTAAAATTTATTTCTTATTCAACCTTTCGCCAACTGCTCCGCCCGGATGAATAAGAGCAAACTGTTCGTTATTAAAGCCCGTTTCTTCAATAAGCGCGGTTTGCAACGCGTGGCAAATCATACATAAAGCCGTGGTTGAAGTTGTGCCTTGCGAATTATACTTATCCGTTTCCCTATTGACGTATTGTTTTAATACTGCGTCGGCAGAGAGAGAAAGCGGGCTTTCCATATTTTCAGTAATAGATATAATCTTAACGCCCTTTGCTTTGCAAATATCTATGATAGGTAAAAGTTCTTTGGTTTTACCACCGCGTGAAGCGAATACCATAACGTCGCCTTCTTGTAAAAATCCCGTTGCGCCGTGAACTGCTTCGGCAGGCGAAATAAACCTTGCAGGCTGTTCTATACAGCAAAGAAGATGCGCAAGGTGTTGACAGATTATGCCCGAGTGACCGCAACCGCAAGTACCGATACGCGGTGCGTTTTTAAGAAGTTCAACTGCTTTTGCAAACTCCTTTTCGTCCAAATAATCAAGCATACCCGTAATGCACTCTGCTTCGATTTTATACGCTTCTTTTACCATTTTCAAAGTTTCGTTTTTCATAATAAAAACCTTTTTAATTATTGAATAAATTAGTTACACGAAAAGTATAACATTTATAAAAGATAAAGTCAATTTATTTTGAGCGTTTTAATCAATTAAAAATCCACAAATTCACTAAAAATTTTTGCGCAGTAATAAAACGTCAAAGCCCACGAAAATTCGTGGGCTTTTTGAATATTAATCTTTTGCTTTTGATTCGCAATAAATGCAACGGTAAACCCTGTTTTCTTTATCGACGAGTTTGAATACTTGGTCTATGCCTTGCTCTACGCTAGTAATACAGCGTGGGTTTTTACATTTAATAACGTTTTTTACCGTTTCTGGAAGTGCAACTTTACTCTTTTTAACGAGCGCGCCGTTTTCAATAAAGTTTACGGTCGCTTCGGGCGCGATATACCCTAAAACGTCAAGGTCGAGCGCAACCGACGCGTCGATTTTTATAATATCTTTTTTACCCGTTTTTTTACTGGGAACGTTTTTAATAAGCGCTATCATGCAATCGAGTTCAGAAAGATTTAAGATGTTATAAACTTCCATACCCTTTCCCGCTTCAATATGGTCAATTACGATACCGTTTTTAATAGGATCAATTTTCATTTGCGTTATCCCCCTTACTTAATACCGAGCAACTTCATAATAAGCGCCATCCTGACGTATCTACCGTTTCTAACTTGCTTAAAATAGCACGCGCGTGGGTCGCTGTCAACGTCTACTGCAATCTCGTTAACCCTTGGTAACGGATGAAGTACGCACATTTCTTTTTTAGCGGTAGAAAGTTTGTCGAGCGTCAATATATAACTGTCGCGAAGCCTTAAATAATCGTCTTCATTAAAAAACCTTTCTTGTTGAACTCTGGTCATATAAAGAACGTCTAAACTTGGCATTGCTTCTTCTAAACTTCTCGTTTCGACGTAGTCCATACCGTTTTTATCCATAACGTCGCTCTTGACGTAATCGGGTATTTTCAATTCATCAGGCGAAATGAGAACGATTTTTATACCTTTCATCCTTGAAAGCGCTTGAATAAGCGAGTGTACGGTTCTACCGAACTTTAAGTCCCCGCAAAATCCAACGGTTAAATTATCCAACCTACCCATTTCGGTTTTAATGGTCAAAAGGTCGGTAAGCGTTTGCGTTGGGTGGTTATGCCCGCCGTCGCCTGCGTTTATTATCGGCACGTCCGAAACGAAAGATGCAACTAGCGGTGCGCCTTCCTTGGGGTGTCGCATTGCGATAATATCCGAATAGCAACTTACTACCCTTATGGTATCCGCAACGCTTTCGCCCTTACTTGACGAACTGCTGTTTGCATCCGAAAAGCCAAGCGTTTTTCCGCCAAGTGAAAGCATAGCCGATTCAAAACTCAATCTCGTTCTAGTGGACGGTTCAAAAAACAGCGTTGCTAAAATCTTATTTTTACACTTTTCAGAATACGCTTCGGGATGAACAATAATATCCGCTGCGGTTTCTAAAACTTCGTTTACTTCTTCAACCGAAAAATCGGTTATTGACAATAAATTTCTCATAAGTCCCCTTAATTTTTACGCTTTAATCCAACTTTCGTCAGACGGATTGTCCCTAAACGCTTTAAGCCTTGCAACGTCTTCTGCTTTGATGTATCCGATTTCAGCCGCTACTTTAATGGTAGTATCAAAATCGGTAAGGCTTACGTTTTTAACGTTCGCTTCCTTTAATCTATCTAAACCTTTTTGCATGCCGTAAGTGTATATACTTACGATACCAAGAACTTCTGCGCCTGCTTCGCGAAGTGATTCAACTACGTCAATGCAACTGCCACCGGTTGAAATAAGGTCTTCAATAACTACTACTTTCGTGCCGGGTTCTAACTTGCCTTCAATTTTGTTGTTTCTGCCGTGGTCTTTGCTTGAACCGCGAACGTAACCCATAGGCATATTGAGAATATGACCTGCAATAGCCGCATGCGCAATACCAGCGGTACTAGTACCAAAAAGCGCTTGCGCGTCAGGGTATTCCTTTTTTACAGTTTCCGCAATAGCGTTCTCAACTACGTCCCTTGCTTCGGGCGCGGTGAGAATAAGCCTATTGTCGCAATATATGGGGCTTTTAATTCCGCTTGCCCATGTAAAAGGCTCGTCGGGGCGTAAAAATACCGCCTTAATTTTAAGTAAATTTTCTGCAACTTTTCTTGCCGTATCCATTTATGTATTCTCCTTTAATATTTTATCCTAAAAATTCTTCAACGCACTTTCTATACGCTGCTACGGGGTCAGCCGCAGCAGTAATTGAACGGCCGACTACGATATAATCCGAGCCGATTTCTTTTGCAAGCGCAGGTGTAGTAACGCGCTTTTGGTCGCCTACTGCGTCGCCTGCAAGCCTTATGCCCGGGGTAATGGTCAAGAACTCTTTTCCGCAAACGCCGTGAACTTTGCCTGCTTCTAACGGTGAGCATACTACGCCGTCAAGACCGCAATTTTTAGCATTTAACGCATAACTCATAACGACTTCGTCAAGCGGTTTTTCAATAAGAAGTTCTTTTTCCATCATTTCTTGGTTAGTAGAAGTGAGTTGCGTAACAGCAATAAGTAAAGGACGCGTTCCGTCTGCACGGGTAAGCCCTTCAATCGCGCCTTTCATCATAGCAGAGCCACCGCCCGCGTGCAAGTTAACCATATCCACGTCGTAAGCAGATAAAACCGCCATAGACTTTTTAACCGTGTTGGGTATATCGTGAAGTTTAAGGTCCAAGAAAATTTTATGACCGCGACGTTTAATCTCTTTAACGATTTCTACGCCACCTGCATAAAAAAGTTCCATACCAACTTTTAAGTAAGGTTTTTCTTCCTTAAACTTATCCAAAAAATCGAACAGTTGTTCTTTGCCGTTAAAATCACACGCAATAATTACGTCTTTTTTCATTTGTGAGCCTCCCCTATAATTTCTTTTAAATCGTTTATTTTATATTTTTCCATTACTCTCGGTAGGTCGTTTATAATATCGTTACATGCGTAAGGATTAACCAAATTTTCCGCGCCGACCTGTACTGCGGTTGCGCCAGCCATCATCATTTCAATAACGTCTTCGGCGCTTGCAACGCCACCTATACCCATTATCGGAAGTTTAACCGCTTCGTAAACTTGCCAAACCATTTTCATTGCTATCGGGAAAATTGCTCTGCCTGAAAATCCGCCGATTTTATTTGCGATTATAGGTTTTCTTTTATTCAAATCTATTCTCAATCCTTGCGAAGTATTGATTAGACTTATACCGTCCGCGCCACCTTGTTCACACGCTTTCGCGATAGAAACTATATCGGTTACGTTGGGGGTAAGTTTAATAAATACGGGTTTTGTAGTAACTTTTTTAACAGCCCTAGTTACCGCTTCTGCATTTTCGGGCAAAGTGCCAAAACTCATACCGCCGTTATGGACGTTAGGGCAACTTATATTTACTTCAATAATATCAACGTCGTCCACGGCGTCAATCTTTTCACAACACTCAACGTATTCGTCAATAGAAAATCCGCTTATGTTTGATATTATCGGATTTTTATATACTTCGCGAAGTCTTGGAATTTCCCTTTCAATAACCGCGTCAATACCAGGGTTTTGCAATCCTATTGAATTAATAAGTCCCGAAGTACATTCTGCAATTCTGGGCGTGGGATTACCAAAGCGCGGTTCTTTTGTCGTTCCTTTAATTGATATTGCGCCAAGAACGTTTATATCGTAAATATCGTTAAACTCGTAGCCGAAACCGAACGTCCCACTTGCAGGAACTACTGGATTTTTAAGCGTAACGCCACAAAGGCTTACAGAAGTATTTACCATATAATTTCCTCCTTGACCAAAACGGGTCCGTCCTTACAAATACGCTTGTTACCGTATTTGGTTTTGCAACTGCATCCCATGCAAGCGCCAAAGCCACAGCCCATTCTTTCTTCAAACGAAAACTGTCCGCTGGTGCTGATTGCGTTATATACCGCTTTAAGCATAGGTTCAGGTCCGCAAGTATAAACGTAAGTATACTCGCCAACTTCTCTTAACGCGTCGGTTACGAAACCTTTTATTCCGTAACTGCCGTCAACCGTACTAACTAAAACGTTTACGCCAAGCGCCTTAAACTCGTTTTCGTAAAATATTTCTTTGCTGGTATTAAAACCTAAAATAACGGTTGGGGTTTTACCTTCGTCAATCAAACATTTACAAAGTTTATACATAGGCGGAACGCCTACGCCACCGCCGATAAGCAAAGGTTTATCACCAGATAGGTCGGTAAAATATCCGTTACCCAAGCCAGTTAATATGTCAAGTATTTCACCGCCTTTCATTTTAGACAGTTTTTCCGTGCCTTTACCCACCACTTTATATATTATGGTGAGCGTATTGCCTTCAACGTCGCATACTGAAATAGGACGACGCAAAAACAATCCGTCAAGTAAAATGTTTACGAATTGCCCTGGGCGTTCAATTCCGCTCATATCCCCCGTAAGCGTCATTTTATAGACGTTATCGGTAAGTTTTTCGTTAGTTGAAACGATTAAATAACTTTGTTTCAAAACATTTCTCCTTTTTATGCGTCGATAGTCGATATGCGCAAGGTAATTTCTTCTAAAACGTCCAAAAGTACCCTTACGGTATCGAGTGCAGTAAACATCGTTACGTTGTTTTCAACGGCAGCGCGGCGGATTTGGAAACCGTCGCTTGCTTCGCCGAGAGAGTTAATATCCCTAGTACTGATAACGTAAGTAACATAACCGCGACGTATAGCGTCAAGAATTTCTTCACTACCTTCGCTGATTTTTGCCTTCACACGGGTTTTTATACCGTTTTGTTTTAAGAATTTAGCCGTACCTGCCGTCGCTTCAATGTTAAAACCTAAATCGTAGAAACGTCTTACCAAAGGCAACGCTTCGTCTTTATCACAATCAGCAACCGAAACGAAAAGCGTACCGTAATTCATAACGTTCATACCTGAGGCCTGTAACGCTTTATAAAGCGCGCGCGTAAGTTTATCGTCGTAACCTATCGCTTCACCGGTAGATTTCATTTCAGGTGAGAGATACGCGTCAATACCGCGTAGTTTGCTGAACGAGAACGCAGGCGCTTTAACGTACCAACGTTTCTTTTCGGGCGGATAAACTTCGGTTAAACCTTGTTCTTTTAGGCTCTTACCGAGAATAACTCTAGTGCCTATATCTGCAAGCGAATACCCCGTTGATTTTGACAAGAACGGAACGGTTCTTGACGAACGCGGATTAACTTCAATAACGTAAACGTCTTCGTTTTTATCAACGATAAACTGAATATTATAAAGTCCAACGATACCTATTCCAAGTCCTAATTTTTTGCCGTATTCGATTATGGTTTGTTTTGCTTTTTCACTTACCGAGAAGGTCGGATAAACGCTTATCGAGTCGCCAGAGTGAATACCCGTTCTTTCAATAAGTTCCATTATACCCGGGATAAACACGTCTTTACCGTCGCAAACGGCGTCTATTTCAAGTTCTTTACCTACGATATATTTATCAACCAAAATGGGGTGGTCTTCGCTAATATCAACTGCGTTTTTAAGATATTCGCGGAGAGCCTTTTCATTACCAACTATTTGCATTGCCCTTCCGCCTAAAACGTAGGACGGGCGGACGAGAACGGGATAACCGATTTCTTCGGCAACCTTAACACCGTCTTCAATGTTAAAGACTGCCTGTCCCTTCGGTTGTGGAATTCCTAATTTTTCCATTATTTTTTCGAACGCATCTCTATCTTCCGCGTTATTAATCGCTTCGCAATCAGTACCGATAATTTTTGCACCGCGTTCCATAATGGATTCAGCAAGGTTCATTGCAGTTTGTCCGCCAAGCGAAGTAACTACGCCCATAGGATTTTCAAACTCGATAACGTTCATAACGTCTTCGGTAGTAAGCGGTTCAAAATAAAGTTTGTCGCTGACCGTGTAATCGGTAGAAACGGTTTCAGGGTTGTTGTTGATTATAATTGCTTCGTAACCACTTTCTTTAATGGTCTTAACGGCGTGTACGGTTGAATAGTCGAACTCTACGCCTTGACCGATACGGATAGGTCCACTACCCAAAACTACTGATTTTTCTTTATCGGTAACGATTGAATCGCCTTTTCCAGTATAAGTTGAATAGAAATACGGTATATACGCACCGCTATGAAGTGTATCAACCATTTTGAATACGGGTTTAATGCCGTTTTCTTTACGGAGTGCGTTGACTTCAATTTCTTTCATATCCCAAAGTTTAGCAATAAACGCATCTGAGAATCCCATCGTCTTTGCTGCTTTAAGCACTTCAACGTCGCCTTTTTTATTTTTAAGCAAGTTTTCCATATCAACTATTCTCTTGATACAGTCAAGGAAAAGTTCGGTGATTTTGGTTACTTTATGTAACTTTTCAATACTTTCGCCCCTTCTAATAAGTTCGGTTATAGCGAAGATATTATCTGATTTGAACTCTTTTAAGTAGTCGTAAAGTTCTTGTGTAGATAAGTTATCAAATTTAGCAAGATAGAAGTGATTTACGCCTATTTCTAACGAGCGAACTGATTTAAGCATACATTCGTCAAGCGTTGCGCCGATACCCATAACTTCACCAGTTGCCTTCATTTGCGTACCCAAAACGTTTGATGCCGAAGTAAATTTATCGAACGGGAAACGTGGGAATTTTGCAACTATATAATCAAGTACGGGTTCGTGTATTGCGGTTGTGCCTGAAACGTGGATTTCGTCTAGGTTCATACCGAGCGCAACTTTTGCGGTAACCTTTGCAATAGGATAACCACTTGCTTTACTTGCAAGCGCAGACGAACGCGAAACCCTGGGGTTAACTTCAATCAAATAATATTCGCTAGTGGTCGGATGTAATGCAAACTGAACGTTACAGCCACCTTCGATTTGAAGTTCACGAATTATTTTTATCGCAGCGTCGTTAAGCATCTTTAAGTCGTGGTCGTTAAGCGAAAGTATAGGCGCAACTACTATTGAGTCGCCCGTATGAACACCTACGGGATCAACGTTTTCCATACCGCAAATCGTTATTGCGTTATCGGCAGAGTCGCGCATAACTTCAAACTCAATTTCCTTATAACCCTTAACGCTCTTTTCTACCAAAACTTGATGCACGGGCGAAAGTTTAAGCGCGTTTTTCATAATCTCTTCAAGTTCTACTTCGTTATCAGCAAATCCGCCGCCCGTTCCACCAAGCGTAAACGCAGGGCGTAAAACTACCGGATAGCCTATTTTTTCAGCGGCAACTTTCGCTTCTTCTATGCTATATGTAATTTCAGATTGAATAACCGGTTGACCGATTGATTCACACATTTCTTTAAAGAGTTCTCTATCTTCCGCGCGTTCAATACTCTTTGCGTTCGTACCGAGAAGTTTAACACCGCACTCGTCAAGCACACCTTTTTTAGCAAGTTGCATTGCAAGGTTAAGACCTGTTTGTCCGCCAAGGCCAGGTATTATTGCATCGGGGCGTTCGTAACGGAGAATTTTCGCAACGTATTCCAACGTGAGCGGCTCCATATAAACTTTATCAGCGATAGTAGTATCGGTCATAATCGTAGCAGGGTTGCTGTTGACCAAAATAACTTCGTAACCTTCTTCTTTGAGCGCCAAGCACGCTTGCGTACCTGCGTAGTCAAATTCAGCCGCCTGTCCTATAACGATAGGACCGCTGCCGATTACTAAAACTTTTTTAACGTCTGTTCTCTTAGGCATAAAAATTCTCCTTCTCCTTTTGTTTTCGTCTATATCAATTAATTTTTTAACTTATTATAAACCGCTTTGCCGTTATAAAAGTTTGCAAGGCATTTGCCGTAAACTTTATAATTCTTAAACGGTGTGCTTTTCCCTTTTGAAATAAATTCTTCGGGGTTTACAATGTATTCTGTATTAAGGTCAAACACCGCAAGATTTGCCGTTCCGCCTTCTTTAATATCAACGTTAAGCCCAAAACGGTTTGCAGGTTTAACGCTCATAATATCAATTAGTTTTTCAAGAGTGATTATCCCTTTTTTCACGAGTTCTGTGTAAAGTACGGGGAACGCGGTTTCTAAACCGACTATTCCGTTTAGACTTAAAAGTCCCTTGCTCTTTTCTTCCGCCGAGTGCGGTGCGTGGTCGGTAGCAATCATATCCACCGTACCGTCTATAATTCCTTCAATTAACGCAAGCCTGTCTTCTTTTGCTCTAATAGGTGGATTCATCTTAAAACCGCCGTCTTCTTTGAGCATACTATCGTCAAGCACCAAATAATGCGGTCCTGTTTCACAAGTAACGTCAACACCGCGCGCTTTGGCTTTCCTTATCGCTTCAACGCTTTCTTTTGCGGAAACGTGGCAAACGTGATATTTAACCCCTATTTTTTCAGCAAGCACAAGGTCGCGCTCAACTTGAACGTATTCGCTTGACGAAGGGATACCTTTATGCCCGTGCTCTTTTGCATACTTTCCGTCGTGAATATATCCGCCGTTTAATAAACTTTCGTCTTCGCAATGCGCTGATATAATAAGGTCGTGCTTTTTAGCAATCTCCATTGCCTTAACCATCATATCAGAATTTTGCACGCCCTTTCCGTCGTCTGAAAAACCTTTTACTTTGCCCGCCAAATCTTCAAGGTCGGCAAGTTCAGCACCCTTTTCGCCTTTTGAAATTGCTGCAAAAGGATAAACCGCGATAACCGCGTCTTTATCGATAATATCTTGCTGAATTTTCAAGTTTTCTAAACTGTCGGGTACGGGATTTAAGTTAGGCATTGTAAACACCGCAGAATAACCCGACGCTGCCGCTGCGTTAGTGCCAGACTTAACAGTCTCTTTATAAGAAAAACCCGGCTCACGAAGGTGCGTATGCACGTCAACGAAACCGGGAAAAATAAACAAATTATCACAATCAATAACGGTGTAAGAAGACAAATCCGCAGGGGCAAAAAAGGAAACTTTACCCCCTGAAATAGCAAGATCACGCTTAACTAACTTACTGTCGGTATAAACCGTGCCGTTTTTAAGTAAAAAGTCCATAAATTCTCCTAAAAGTAAAGAAAAAAGCCGTGCGAAAGCAAGGCTCAAAGTAACACAATCAACGGGTAAGCCCGCTTATCAACTAAAACCTTGCCGGTCTCTCTGTACCGAATTAAAGATTTATCTTATATAGAATAACATTTAAAATGTCATATGTCAAGAAAATACAATATTCATTTACAAAATGGATTACATTTTTTGTAATAACACATATTATAAATCTTCCATCATTCTTTGATATGCTTCTTTTAATCCAACCACCGCACGCCAACCCAAAGAGTTTAATTTTGCCGAGGATAGCCTAACACCAGTTTTAGGTGCATATCCGTATTTATTATCGTTAGGAATATCAAATTTAAGTTTAATTTTATCGTTGCCAAACTCTTTAATAACCATTTCCGCCATTTCTCTAATTGACATAGTTGTTTGTTCGTTCACCACGGTATACGCTTCCCCGTTGCAACCTTTTTTTAACAATAATAATATTCCTTTTATAGCGTCGGTTGTATAACAATAATTTCCAACCGAATCACCTTTTGTATGCAAAACTATATCCGAGCCACTTAGCGCACTCCTAGCAAACTGCGCAAAAACCCTGTTTTCCTTCTTTGATATACCAGCACCAAACGTTTGCGCTAAACGCGCCACTTTTACAGGAACGCCATACTCTTCAGCATAACATTTACAAGCACACTCAACTAATCTTTTACTCTCGGAATAGCACGAACGCACATTTGCAATATCAATATACCCAAGTTGGTCTTCCGTCGTCTTTTCATCACTTGTGTGGGCTGAACCAAAAACTTCCATGGAAGATAAGTATACCATGCCTTTTACGTTGTTGTTCTTTGCAAAATCAAGTACGGCTATACTACCGTTACAAATCGCTTTAATAGTTTCAACAGGATTACTAATGAAAAACTTGGATTCAGTAGGTGTTGCCGTATGTATTAAATAATCAACCCCATCACATTTTAACTGTTCTGCAATATCTTGAACGATAAATTCAATCTGATTAAAATTATCACCTGAAAAAACTTCTTTAACTTTTTCAAGCGACCTAACAGTTGCTTTTATTTTTATCTCCGTTTTATATTTTTCATTACATAAAACGAGTGATTTAACTATAATTGAACCAATAAGCCCCGTTGCCCCTGTAACTAAAAAAGAACAATTTGAAAACCCATTTTCATAAATATAATCGGCAAGAATATTTAAATCACTTTCAAAATATTTCATAATTATTCTCCTAAATGAGGCAACAATCCTTTACATATAAAATAATCTTTATCAGTAGTTACTTTTATATTATCGTACGGGCCTAAAACTGTGTGTAAATCATATCCGTAATGACGCATCATAGTGGCAGAATCAATAAAGAAATGATTTCCTTCATCAATTGATTTTCTATGAACACTTAAAATATCCGACAAGTAAAAGGCTTGCGGTGCGCGGGCATACTGACATTTCTCTCTATTAAGAATATCCGTCATACTTCCATTATCGTCAATACGAATTATGGTTTCCGTAGCCGGCGCAGTAGTTATAGCGCTTCCTTTTTCTTTTACAGAAGATATACAATCAGATATAAGTTTTTTACTAATGAGCGGTCTTACGCCGTCATGAATTAAAACTATATGTTTGCCGTTTTTTACAAATTTTTCCGCTTCGGTTAAGCCAATATACTGTGAATCCAAAGCAGTCGCTCCGCCAGCAACAATTGAAACGACCTTAGAATAATTTTTTAAAATGGTTTTAGTGTGCTCTAACCAATCTTTATTAATCACTACTATTATGGCATCAATTAAATTGCTATTCTCAAAATGATCAATTGTATAGCATAAAATAGGCTTATTATTTATCTCTAAGAATTGTTTGGGCTTATCAGCAAGGGACATTCTCGTTCCCTTCCCACCCGCAAAAATTATTGCGATATTCATAATCTATTTCTTCTCTTTATCATTCTCCAAAATCCAAAACGACTGGTTCGTGCCTACAAACTCTTTCTTCGGGCGGTGGTAATTGCATATAATCGCCAAACTTTATTTTTAAAATCTCGTCATAATTTTTATGTAAACTAACAGTTTTTTGTTCAAAAGAAACGTCTATGACTTCGTCAAATATTTTTTCCGGATAAACTATCTTTAAATCCGCAGGGCACGCCAAAAACATTAAATCATAATCTTTGTCAAGCATATTGTATTTAAAAATACGCGCTTGCAACTTGTTTCGAATTTGCAACTGTTTTTTTCTAGGTATTAATAATAAAACACGCGAAATCAATTCTAAAAATTTACTGCCTTTTTTATATGGATATCCCCTAGTATAAATCATCCACAATTTAACGTCCCTAAAATATTTTTTCCGTAGTTTTTTATCTTTTGGAACTTTATCATAAGGAAAAACGTCCACAAAAATCCCGTTATGCTTAAACAACTTGACGTCGTGCTCCGTTCCAAACAAGGTATTTTCCTTTCTAACCTTAGAAAAAGAAATATGTTCATAATCTGGTATATCAGTCCCTTGTAAAAAATAACCCTCAGGTCCTTTTTCTCTCCAAAGTTTTAAAAAACGGTCGTATTCTGAACGCTCCATACAAATATCTATATCGTCGTCCCACGGAATAAACCCACCGTGACGTACAGCGCCCAAAGCCGTACCAGCATAGAGTGAATATTTTATATTATTATCTCTACAAAACTTATCGACAACTACTAGCATTTCCGTTTCAATTTTTTGTAGTTTTTTCAATCTTTCATTATCCATTTTTCTTCTCCGATTTTTTCTTTATAAAATCAAAAATACCCGTTAAATTTTTAAAATTAAGTCCTTTAAGCATAAGCGTACCACTACGTCTTATCGGCTTAATAATAAATATTAAAACTACGTTCATTAATATATTAGTAACTACCGATGCAAGCGCCGCGCCCATTATTCCCAAAGAATTAATCATAAAATAATTAAGCAATACGTTACAAACCGCCCCAAAAGTATTTATAACTAAAATATATTTTTGTTTTCCTTCTGCCAAAATCCAAATATTTCTAACCGTTCCTAAAAAAGAAAAGTTTGCAAACCATACGGCAACGCGCAAAATATCAACTGCGACAACAAATTCGTTTCCGTACATTATTTTTATAATTAACGGCGAAAACAAAGTTATCATTGTGCTTGTAAATAACGAAAAATAAATTACGATACTAAATAATTCTATCATTCGTTTTTCAAACGTTTCAATACTTTCGTTTCTCCCGCTAAAAATTTCTGGTCTAAAAGAATCAATTATAGCATAAAAAACGAAACTCAACATGGTTGCGCAAGTGTGCGCTGTCGCATATATTCCAGCCGCTTCCGTACTTATCATAAGTTTTATCATAACGATATCTATTTGAGAAAGAATAGACGTCATTAAATTTGCTATAATATAGTACTTGCTAACGGAAAAAAGTTTTTTTGCTAATGAAAAAGAAAACTTTAACGCATAACCACCTTGTTTTTTATAAACAAAGACTAGTATTAACGATATTAAAAAATAATCAAGCGAATATGATATTGCAAAAAAATAAACGTTGACTTTTATTAAAACTAAAACAATTTGAAAAATCGTAACTATGATGTAGGAAATCATCATTGCCAAAGCTGAAAACTTTGCCAAAAATTTAGCTTGAAACCAGTAATGTATAAGTTCAAACGCTTGAAAAAACAACATTAAGCTATATATTGCGCAAACGATAATAGTATCAGTTTCCCCTACGTTTACCATCATCGTAAAAGCAACAACGCCCACAATACACAATAGCGAAGATGCTGACGCCATTCCCATAATAGTGCCGATTACCTTACCTTCTTCATTAGGGCGGTTAATAATTTCGTGCACCATTACCGAATCCAGACCTAAACGCATTATCGGAACGACAAATGAAACGAGCCCTGCCGCATAATTAATCAATCCGTAATTATACGTCCCCAAATATCTTGCCGTAATTGCAGTAACAATAAACATCAAAACTGCTTTAACGACTTTGCAGGCAATAATCCAACCTGCATTTTTCAAAACTTTCGCTTGCATAGTTTAAACTTGTTTTTTTCTTAAAAATTTTTTATACGCCCAAGAACGAACAAAATTCGGGCATAAAACGTACCCAACAAACCTTACGGTTAGGGATTTTAAGTATTTAGTAAAACTAATTACCTTTTTCTTTCTCATATATTTTAAAAGTTTTTTACAACTCCTAAAATATTTTAATCCACCACGCCTATTCGCCATGTCGGTTACGCGAACTTTGCATAAAACTTCATTTAAGTTTGCAAATTTGCAACCGCATAAATGCATTCTAATCCATAAATACCAATCTTCAAATAAATAAAAATGCTCATAATTACCCGCCTTTAATACAGACGATTTTTTGAACATAACGGTTTGATGATTAAAAGGATTTTTGTTTTTTATGTATTTAGTTATTTCTAAATGAGTAGACGGTACGCATCTAAAACTTATTATCTCTTCGGGTGAAATATTAAATTCAGCAATATTACCGCCAAGAATATCCAAATCGGGATCGCTAACAAAATGGTTTATTTGCTTTTCAAAACGGTCTTGAACGCAAATATCGTCCGTATCCATTCTAGCAATCAATTCATTTCTTGATTTTTCAACGCCAATCCTTAACGCGTTACCAAGACCGCCGTTTTCTTGAAGCGGAACGTATGTAAATAATTCTGGATAATTTGAAAGGTAATTATCAATAGCATCTTGTAAATCCTGTGGCACAATACCATCACGAATTAAAATTATTTCATTTGGCTTAACCGTTTGATTAATCACGCTATCAACTGCCGAAACGAAATAATCTGCACGCTCATTTTTATACACACTCATCAAAACTGAAAAATCCATTACTTTGCACCTTTGTGAGAAAATACTACGCCTATCGTTTTAAAAATAATTTTAATGTCCAGCCATATAGAACGTTTTTTAATATATTCAATATCAAAAAGAACTTTTTCTTGCGGTTTTAAATCGTATCCGCCACTTACTTGCGCAAGTCCAGTAATGCCCGGCTTAATCAATAATCTCTGTTTAAATCCGTGTATATATTTTTCAAATTCGTTATAAAAACACTCCCTTTCAGGGCGTGGTCCTATAAACGTCATAGTGCCGACAAAACAACACCAAAGTTGAGGCAATTCGTCAAGGCGTGTCTTTCTCAAAAACTTTCCAAATCGAAAAATACGCTCGTCCTCATCACCTGACGACCAACGCGCGCCACCCGCTTCGGCATCTTGCACCATAGTTCTAAATTTTACGATATTAAATTTTTTTCCATTTTTCCCCAAACGTTCCTGCTTATAAAAAACTGGACCTTTTGACGAACATTTTATTCCTATTGCAATTATAAGAAATGGTAGTAATAAAACTATTAACGAAACCAAAGATATTGTTATATCAAAAAACCTTTTTATAAAAGAATACACAGGCTTTTTCTTTATTTTGCCTACGTCTTCAATAAAATATTCCTCGCCTTCTTTTACCTCAAACGGTAAATTTACTTTAATAGTTTCTTCCTGCGTCGTTACAATTTCCTCTGCTTTTGCCTCTTCAAAGCCTTCTATAAGGCTTGTTTTTTGCCTGTTTTTTTCACTAGCCAAATTCATTTTTTCTAATCCCAAAAATCTTTTTGCGGCACATTACCCGCAACATAGCATACTACGCTAACGATATTATACAACATAAACGTTTTTATGTCAATGGAAAATGCAAAAAGGGCGTTTTTTAAGCCCTTTTGTTTTATAAAACAAAAAGTCGAGCAACTCGCCCGACTTTTTGTTACTAAATTAAAATCCTTTCTTTCTGCCGAGATCGGTATTGTCCACCGTTCTATCGCGCAAAGTTTTTTCAGGGTTAGGTTTGGTTTCAAAGCGGTAATCTTCGCCGTTACGCTTAATATACTTATCTATAACGCCGTGCGAAGCCACCGAAGATACAGACGAATTTACTTGGCGTTGATACTTAAAGTAGTCCGCGCTATCAGGTAGGTCGTCAATCTTAACCATAGTTTCTTTATACCCCGTCAAACGCACGTCGTTAATAACTTCTCTAACGTAATTAATATTTGACTTTAAGCGTAATATTGACGGAAATTCCGCGCCGCCAACGAACAGTTGTTCCCACTCTCTACCTTCGTATTTATAAAGCATATCAGCCGCAATTTTAAGGTGCGTAAGTTCTTCTTCATAATGTTGTTGCCAAATCTTTTTAATATACGGATTGCTTTCGTCTTGATAGCAAGAATAATACAAATAACACTCGGTATATTCGTGCATAACCCAACTTTCAAACCAAGTAGACGACGGGTCCATAAGCGAACCGTAACCAGTAACGTGTTGTTCTTCAATCATAGCAATTTCCGCGTAAAGTTTTCTACCTAAATCGCTATGATAAAAATTACCCACGTTCATATAATAGTTCATTGTTTGCTGTTCGGCAGCCGTGATTATCCCCGTGTGCAAGCGCGTAATAAGCGCGTCTTGCCAACAGTTTATATAGCGACGAACGTCGTCGTTAGGGTGGCGGTGTTCTGTAATAGTCGGGCGCGCAGGCGTTATTTCAGTATAACCGCCAACCAACCTTTCAGCGTGTACGCCTTCGTCCATATCGAGAAGATTAGCATACCTATATAAATGGTCAAAATCTTCTAAAAGTGCAAAATCAAGTTGCGCTTTCACTATCGGATTAGGCTCTTTTTGCGCCATTTCAGCCGTTAAGTCCACAGCTAGTTGTTCGTAACCGATAGTAGTTTCTAAAATAGTTTCATCAATCGGCTTTAACGACGAAATGCGCTTTTGTTGTTGCTGTTCCTGGCGACGCACTTGCGCTATAACACGGCGAACGTCGTTATTTAAGCAATGGCGGTTAAACTGATGTAAAAACCAGTTAGATTCAAATTCCGTGCCGTTCATCAAAATCACGCGCGTTTTCGTATAAGGTCCAGTCGTGTTTTTGTCATACGGCTTTGCCGCGAGCGAATTCCAGTTTGAGTAAGTTATTTTCCCGTCTTTGGGAAGTTCTTTAAATGGGTTCATAATTTTCTCCTTTATATTAAAATTCGATATAATTATGTACCTTTCAAAAATAAATATACTGCGACCAAAATAAAAAACCGCCTCACTCGGAAGCGGAATTTTCTAAATTCTTTTTTTCGTTCTTTTTCTTTTTTATGTATTTAATTATAAAAGTTAACGCTACTATACATATGACGGCTATCAAATACCCTGAATAATCAATTAGCACGTCGGGAATTTCAGGCCCGCGGTCTGTAAGCATCTGCAAACTTTCATCAATAACCGCAACGAATAGCCCTGCGGAAACCAAATCCACCCACCGTTCTTTTTTTAGGTCAAAAGCAACGTAATAAAGCACAGCGACTTCTAAACCTAAAATAAAAAATTCTATAAAATGCGCCGACTGGCGAAAAACCGAACTTGTAACCTTACCTTCGCCAAAAACTGCGTCAAGCGTAGGCTTTACGGTATCGTAAATGCCGTTAGAACTCTCCAACGATTTCTCAACCGGTTCTAACGAGTTTCCAAAAATAAACGCAAGAGTTGCAAAGATAGCAACTAATAACGTTATAATTTGTATTTTCTTTTTTCTTTCCATTATTCACCTGCCGTATTTTTCAGTAAGTTTTTTAAGCCTTGCTGAAATCGACTTATTAAAATCTTTCGCACTAAATCTAACCGCCCAGTTTTGTTTTTTTACAGTTCCTGGCTCGTTTATGCGGTATTCGGTATCCTTTAACAGGACGTCTTGCATGGGCATAATAAATATTTTAGACTTACACTTAAACCCTAATTCAATTATAGATTTAGCCAAAAGTTCGTCAGTAGCGGTAGTTCCTTTCACACCCAACTCGGTCAAACTTTTATTAACGCCTAAAATCAAATTCTTTTTATCCCACTCCGTGGCGCTTTTTATAAGCCCCATAAGCGTATCGTTATCGTGCGTACCCGTATAGCATACGGAATTTTCTTCAACGCGATAGGGAAGATACAAATTGTTTTCTTCGCCGTTAAACGCAAAGGATAAAATCTTCATACCTGGATAATCAACGTATTTTAAAAGTTCCCTTACGCCGTCGTCTATAATGCCTAAATCTTCGGCAATAATCCTTGTTCTATCAATATATGCGTGCACCGTGTCAAAAAGTTCTTTTGACGGAACTTTTATCCACTCACCTATTTTTGCGTCGGTAGCGTCCGCATCAATTTCATAGTAGCGGTCAAACGCACGGAAATGGTCGATACGAACGTAATCGAACACTTTAAGCGCCTTATTCAATCTTTCCGTCCACCAAGCAAACCCTTGCGCCGCGTGCGCATCATAATCGTACACGGGATTGCCCCAAAGTTGACCGGTTTCTGAAAAATAATCGGGCGGAACACCTGCAACTTTTTTAGGCTTAAAATTTTCGTCAAGTTTAAATAGATTAGGGTTTTTCCACACGTCAACGCTGTCAAGCGCAACGTATAACGGCATATCGCCCATTATTGAAACGCCTTTTTTGTTAGCATATTTTTTAAGCGCAATCCACTCTGATTTTGCGGTAAACTGAACGAATTGCCAAAACAAAATTTCTTCTTTATAATCAGCGGCAAACTTTTTAAGCGCTTTTTTATCGCGCCTACGCAAACCGTCTTCCCACTCGTAAAAATGCTTTTGTCCCGAAGCGTATTTAATCGCCATAAATAGCGCGTAATCGTACGCTTCGCCCTTTTTTAAATAGCGAACAAACGCTTTATCTTCTTTATTAAAACGTGAAAACGCCTTGCGGAGCAACGGATAGCGAACAGCGTAAAGATTGCCGTAATCAATAAGCCCGTCGCCACAAACGGCAAACTTTGCTTCGGCGCTAGTTATAAGCCCCTTTTCCTTTAACCCGTCAACGCTAATAAAATATGGATTAAACGATTCTGACGAAACGGAAGAGTAAGGCGAATCACCGTACCCCGTTTGAACGAGCGGTAATATTTGCCAAATCTTTTGACCTGCATCCGCCAAAAAATCAACGAACTTATAACTTTCCCGACCGAAACTGCCTATTCCGTATTTATTCGGGAGTGAAAAAATCGGCATTAAAACGCCACTTTGTCTTTGCATTTTTATCTATGCGGTAATTGCCGCGTCCTTTTATTAATCTTTATAACGTAAAACCGCCGTCGCAAGCAATAATTTGACCTGTTATAAAATCCGAATTATCGCTACATAAAAAAGCGACTAGTTCTGCAACGTCTTTTGGTTTACCTATCCTGCCGAGCGGGGTTTCATCTTTTAACGCAGCCATATCTTCTTTACTAAATCTTGCGTTAATAGGCGTATCTATTACCCCAGGGCAAACGCAGTTAACGTTAATTCCGCTAGGCGCAAGTTCTTTTGCAAGCGCCTTCGTGTACCCTATAAGCGCTGATTTCGACGCTGAATAAGCGACTTCCATACTAGCGCCAACTAATCCCCACATTGACGAAATATTAACGATTTTACCGCGCTGATTTACAATCATTTCTTTTAAAAAGCCGTTGGTAATTTTAAACGCGCTTTTCATATTTACCGAAAACACTTTATCCCACTCAGCGTCGGTGGTGTCGGTAATAAGTTTATAAAGTCCCACGCCAGCGTTGTTAACGATAACGTCAATACTTTTAAAACTCTTTTTAACTTCGTTTATAAACTCATCAATCGAAGCGCTGTCCGATAAGTCGCACTTATAAGCGCAAACGCAATCTTTCAGCCCTGATTTATCAAGGCTTTCTAAAAGCAACTCTATCCCGCTTGGATTAGAATTGTACTGCGCTATTATAAAATATCCGTCTTTTGCAAGTTTTTCGGCTACGGCGCGACCTATTCCGCCGCTTGCGCCCGTTATCAATGCTGTTTTCAATTTATTCCCCATACCCGAAGAAACCCGCAAAACGTTTGCGGGCTTCTGTTGGTCTTGTTTTTAGTTATTATATAAAAACGTATATAAAAGATTTAAGTATTAGATGCAAGCAAGACAATGAAAGTATTGCGAAGCATATAAAGCCTTAAATTAGCCTTTAACACGCTCCATATATTCACCGGTTCTGGTATCAACTCTAATAAGTTCGCCTTCTTCAACGAACATAGGAACTTGAATACTAACGCCAGTTTCCAAAATTGCTTCTTTGGTAGCGTTGGTTGCGGTGTTGCCCTTAACCGAAGGATCTGCTTGGGTTACGCGAAGGGTAACGAAGTTTTCGCATTCAACGCTGAACGCTACGCCCTTATAAGATCTAACGATAACGGGGTCGTTTTCCTTAATGTATTTAAGCGCGTCTTCAACTTGTTCGTAGTTAAGCGGTGTAAGGTTGAACTCTTGGTCCATAAAGTAATAGAGTTCGCCGTCCGTATAAGAATACGTCATGTTTCTAGTTTCAATTTGCGCTTCTTGAATTTTTTCGGTGGGGTTCCAAGTTTTTTCCAAAACTTTGCCGGTTACTACGTTTTTCATAGTAGTTCTAACGAACGCTGCGCCTTTACCAGGTTTAACGTGTTGGAAATCGACGATGGTCCAAATTCCGCTTTCATATTCAAAGGTAACGCCTTTTCTGAAATCGCCTGCTGATATCATAATGTTTTCTCCTTAAAAGTTGTCTAAATTTATATTTTTTATTTTTTACAAAATTAAAAGTCTTTTATCGTCGGTAAAAAGTCTTTCCACTTTACCGTTTTTTATTACTACCGTATCTTCAATCCTTATCCCGAATTCGCCGTCAAAGTATACGCCTGGCTCAACGGTAAACACCATACCATCGGTAAGAACTGCATTAGACCTTGGCGAAAGTGTTGGATATTCGTGAATTTCTAAACCCACGCCGTGTCCCAAAGAGTGTGTAAAGTATTCGCCGTAACCGTTTTCTGAAAGAAAATCCCTTGCAATACCGTCAGCGGCTTTTGCGCTTAAAGTAGAAAAAATATTTTCTTCTGCAAGTTCGTTGGCGTTAAGCACAGCGCTATACGCGCTTAAAAACTTTACGTCAGGATTTCCAAAAAACGCCGTACGCGTTAAATCGGAACAGTATCCGCTAACTTTGCATCCCATATCAACGAGTATAACTTGATTATCCGTAAGCACGGTCTCGCCCGTTTCGTGATGAGGAACTGCTGCGTTCTCACCAAAAGCAACTATGGTATCAAAAGCAACTTCGTCAGCGCCGTAAGAAAGCATAAGCGCTTCAATTTTATCTCTAAGTTGTATTTCCGATACACCTTTTTTAACAAACTTTAACGCTTCGTGATAAGCCTTTTGCGCTATCATACAAGCACGCTTCATACAGTCTAATTCCCTTTCGTCTTTAACTGAACGCGCCTTTTCTATCAAAGCCGAGCCGTCGGCTATATTAAGCCCAAAGTTCTTATAAACGCCGTATTCTTTAAGCGTGGTTTTGTCGTAATCGAGCAAAAGTGTTTTTGCCCCTATTTCTTTTAAATATTCCCCTAAACTTTCTACGCCCTTATAAAGATAGCAATCAATACCCACCTTTTGAAAGGTTTGTTTTGCCGCGTAAAAATATCTTGCGTCAGTAAACGCAACCATACGTTTACCGAGTATCAAAAACCCGTCGGCAATATCAACGCCACTCAAATATTTACGCGTAAGTCTATCCGTAATTAAAAACGCGCAATCTTTTTCAATCGGAATATTTTTCATTTAACTATATTATTTTACCAAAAATTTAGATATAAGTCAATTACCGCGATATATATTTTGCATTTTTAATGCGTCAATATCTTGCGTACCCGCAGATTCGCATATAACGTAAGGCTCTAAACTAAGTTTTTTTAACGCCAACGACAGCGGTTCGAACTCTGGCCCGTAATGATCGTCTTCAAAAGTTAAGTGTCTAACTTCGCCTTTTGCAGAGTATTCTATCTTGGAAAAATGTATATGGAAATTTTTCATTTTCTCATACCCTAAATTATCCACCATATACTGTAATCTATCCAAATAATCTTGCTCGGTTTTAAGGCTTCCACACTCGCGCGCATTTATATGCCCAAAGTCTACCGCAGGAACGTAAATTTTATCTATTGAACAAAAGCGCGTTATCTCTTCAACCGTGCCTATCTGCCCGATTTTACCCATAGTTTCAGGACAAAAAATCAAATCGTCAAAGCCGTTTTCGTAAATTTTATCGCGAAGTACGTTTAATCGCTCGTACGTCAAATCAACCGCCTGCTCACGCTTCATCTTGCCTTGGCTGGCGGGGTGAAACACAACGCGCTTTCCACCCATAAGTTTTACCTTTTCCGCCGACTGCAAAACGTACATATACGACTTTTCGACCATCTCTTGATCAGGGTTTGCAAAATTTATATAATAGGGCGCGTGAACGCTAATTTCAACGCCTGCATCCTTAAACGCCGCGCCGATTGAAAGCGCGCGCTCGTTAGAGAGTGAAACACCCCTACCGAAAGAATATTCAAAGCACGAAAGCCCCATTTCTTTAACCCAAACGGCGCTTTCTTCGCTCTTTGATTTACCTGCCGCAGTAAACGCAACTGAATTCCCACTCGGTCCGAATTTTATCATACTACCCCCTAACTTCTAAAAGGTCTTTTTCCAACTGTTTTTTTAATTCTTCGCTACTGCTAAACTTAACGATATTACGCAAAAACCGCGAAAAGCGAAGTGTTAAAGTTTTTCCGTAAAGCACGCCCGAATAATCTACGATATGCGCTTCAATAAGTTTCTCACTCAAATCAAAAGTCGGTCTTGCGCCGTAATTAATAATCGTGGCGTATTCTTTGCCGTCAATTTCGGTTTTGCCAGCGTAAACGCCGTCTTTAAGGCGGTGCTTGTCCTTTTCAATTTTAATATTAACGGTTGGAAAGCCTATCGTAGAGCCTACCTTTCTGCCTTCCGAAACAATTCCCGTTACCGAATATTCTCTACCCAGTAATCCGTTTACACCTTCTATATCGCCGTTCGTTAACAGTTTTTTAACGGCAGTAGTAGAAATTTTTTGTTTACCGTCGTTAAGCGTTTCAACCACGATTACGTTTTGACCTTTTTCGCCTGCGTAACGCTTAATATCGTCAACGCTTCCTTTGCCAAATTTACCGAAACGATAATCTTCACCGCTAACGTAACAAACTATATCGTACGCGCGATTGAGCATATTTAAAAACGCAAGTTTGCCAGTAGACAAAAACCCGAAGTCAACGGGCGCAAAATATATTTCGTCCGCGCCCAAGTCTTTTATAAACTTTTCACGCTCTTTCGCGGTGTAAACTACTTTGTCTTTACCGTCCCCTAAAAGCGCTTTCAAATTCCCTTTAAATGTAAATACGACGGTAATAGCATTACACTTTATCGCTTCTTCTTTTGCGCGTTCTATAACTTTTTTATGTCCACGGTGTACGCTGTCAAAGTAGCCGAGAGCGATAACCGCGCGTTTCAATTTTTTATCTGACATACGCTTTAATCTTCAACGTTCCGTTTTCGGCAACGCCTACACCCCAAAATTCGTTTTCGTTATACACCCTATAAGTGCCGTCTGCAAAGCCGTAATTTTCAAACACGCCGTTTAAAATTTTAGTGGCTTGCACATTATTTAATATTAACTTTTCAAAACTTACCGCCGTATCAGGCTCTATAATATACTTTTCGGGATTATCGCAGTTTTTCAATTCTTCAACGGTAACGCCGTTAGAATAATTAAAAATACCTGCTTCCGTTCTATCTAATGCGCTCATTACGGCAAGAGAATTACACTTTGTTGCAATATCGCGGGCAAGCGAACGGATATACGTTCCGCCTTTACAGCGAAATTTGAATTCAAATTCGTCCGCGTCGATTTGCCTTAAACACTCCGCCCCAAGTATAGTTACTTTTTTAGGGGCAAGTTCAAACTCAACGCCCTTTCTTGCAAGTTGATAACCGCGTTTCCCGTCAATGCATTTTGCCGAATATTTAGGCGGTACTTGGTCAATATCACCTATAAAAGTCGGCAATACGGAATTAATTTCTTCTATCGTAGGAATATATGCACAACTGTCCGTTTGTACACCCGTTACGTCCAAAGTATCGGTTGAAAAACCAAACTTAAAGCGCGCAACGTAAACTTTTTCTTTGTCCAAAAGATATTGAAACAGCCTTGACGCTTTACTAAGCCCCACGGGAAGAACACCTGATGCCATAGGGTCAAGCGTACCCATATGCCCACAAGGAATATTAAACTTTTTTTTAACCGCGCCAACAGCGTAAGCCGAACTCATATCCTTCGGTTTGATTAAATTTATAAAACCTTTCATTTAGTAATAGTATTTCCGTTTAGTTTTTCTATAAAATATCGGGTAATTCTCTCCCCACGGCAAACTGAATTTTGTCAACGACTTCTTCGTATTCGCCGTTAATTTGACAACCGCTTGCAAGCGTATGCCCACCGCCGCCAAAACTGCCAGCCACCGCGTTAACGTCTGCATTTTTAGAGCGGAAACTGATTTTAAATTTATTCGGTTTAATCTCCATAATGCAAGCGCCCACTTCAACGCCGATTATGCCCATAACGAAATCTATAAAGCCTTCGGTTTCATCTTGTCTTGCATTTGTCGCTTCAAAATCAGTTAATCTAACGGTAGCAACTGCGAGCCGTCCGTCGAAAAAATATCTAATCTTATCCATAGTTTTTCCGAAAAGTTTTGCCCTTTCTTTACTCTGTGCGGAAAACATATGGTAATAAATTTTATTAAGGTCTGCGCCTTTTTCAACCAGTTTACTAGCCGAATAGAGCGTTTGAGACGTTACGTTTTTATGGTGGAAATTGCCAGTATCGGTCATTATCCCCATTGCAAGTAGGTTTGCCATATCAACGCTAATA